>JBKOVW010000350.1:0-9968 GCA_046724095.1 Actinomycetota bacterium
TCGGAGAGTCCGTTCGCAATGCCGATGCTGGCGTGGACGGAGATGTCGCGGCCCGAGAGCACGAACGGCATCTGCAGCGCCGCGACGAGGCGGAGCGCAACCTCCTCGGCCGCCTCGCCGGCAGCGTCCTCGAGCAAGATCCCGAACTCGTCGCCGCCGAGTCGAGCGGCGAGATCTCCCGGCCGCACGCACGCCCGGACGCGCTCCGCGACGGCGGCGAGAAGCTCGTCGCCGGCGCTGTGGCCGAGCGTGTCGTTGATCGTCTTGAAGTCGTCTAGGTCGACGAAGAGCACCGCGAAGCTGTCGGAACGCCGGTCGAGCGCCTCCGCGACGCGCTCGGTGAAAAGCGTGCGGTTCGGGAGCCCCGTCAGTGCGTCGTGGTACGCCTGGTGACGGAGTTGCTCCTTGACCTGGTCGTTCTCGAGCAGCACGCCCGCATGTCCCGCGAACGTCTCGAACAGCCTGCGATCCTCCCGATTGAACGTCGACACGTCCCCGGCGCGGTTGCCGACGACGAGAAGCGCAAACGGCAGCCGCTCGCTGCGCAGCGAGGTCAGCAACGCGTCGTCAAGCCCGCGTTCGGCGAGGAACGGATCGAGCTGATGTGCACTGCGACCACGCGGCAGCAAGATGCTGCGGTCCTGCTCCGCAGTCTTGCGCACGGCGAGCAGCGCGTGCTCGCTGACGGCGTCGTGCTCCATCAGGCGTTCCTCCGCCGGGCTAATCACACTTCGCAGGGCGCCGTCCTCGGGCGCTGAGCCGAGTAGAAGGATCTCTGCGTAGTCGGCGGAGAGCATCGCGCGCACGGCGGTGAGAAGCTCACGCACGGCAGCCCGGAACTCCGAGGCGCTCTGCGTCGCGCGCATCGTGTCGTAGAGGAACTCGAGATGCTCGTGCCGCCGGCGCTGCGCACCGTAGGCGCGAAAGGCGACGGCCCAAAAGACCACGGGCACGGCGAGAAGCCAGATTGCCCGTCTGTCGGCATGCAAGAGCTCCACTGCGACGACTGCAAGGCTTCCGCCCGCGAGGCTGCCCGCGAGCGCGAGGCCGAGCGTGCGGGGCAGCTCGTTCAGCAGTGGGCTCCCGGTCGCCAGCGAGATCGCGAGCGTTACGACCGTGACGCTCAGCAACCCGAACGTGGCCGCTGCGGCGCCCGCCGCGGCCCAGCCCACAGGGCCGAACGCCGGGCCGAGCGCGATCACCGTCCGGAAGACGACGATGGACGCGGCCACGCTCAGCGCAAACTGCGCGATGTTGAAGCCGGACTTCACTGGACGCTGGCGCCGCACGAGCACGAAGGCCCCGCCGCTCCCGGCGAGCACCGCGAGTAGGAGCGCGGCCGGTGTCGCGAAGAACAACCCCACGACCATGGCGATCTCACTGAGCGAAAGCGTGTGCGTCTCGCTCCGGAAGTGCAGATGCACCGGGAACGACTCGGCCAGCAGGAACAGCAACGCGAGCGCCCACCACGGGACGGCCGGCCCAGCGACGGCGCTTTCCCCGTGGAGCTCCGTCACGTAGAGCGCGAGCGCACCCGCCGTCATCGCGGCGACGAGCGCCCAGATCCTCATGTGTGACCCCTAGCCCCAGCCGGCGCTGGCCCACGACTGGCCGGACCACGAGCTGCCCGACCATGAGCTGCCCGACCACGTGCTCGCCGACCACGTGCTCCCCGACCAGCTCGATGCCGACCATGAGCTCGCCGACCACGTGCTCCCCGACCAGGAGCTCGCCGACCACGAGCTGGCCGACCACGTGCTGCCGTTCCAGTCGTTGCCCGACCAGGTGCTGGCGCTGGCCTCGGCCCGCGCGAGCCCAGCTTCGTCGACCGGCATCCCGAAGATGTCCTGGTCGCCGGTGAGCGTGACGCCGTCACGTGTGACGTGGTCGCTGCCGCGCGACTGCTCCAGCGAGCCGCTCCCGTTCGCCGCAGCGAAGTTCTGTCCTGTGTACGACCACTGCGGTGTTGCGTTCAGCATCGCGCCGAGCCGCAGCTCGCCGGCTCCCTGCGCCTGGCTGTCGAAGCTCGCGAGTTTCACCGCCTTTGTCGCGAAGAAGCGCTTCACGAGGTCAGGCGACATCGTCGGGTACTTCTGCAACACCAGCGCGACCGCCCCCGACATGACCGCCGCCGCCTGCGAGCTGCCGCTGCCACGGAAGTAGGTGCCATCAATCACACCCTCCGGATGGTGCGCATCGATCCACGAGTTCCCGACGCGCAAGCCCTGCAGGTGCGCGCCGGGCGCGAGCAGGTCCGGGTCCTTGCAGCTGCCGCAACCGGCAGAGCTCGCGGAGAAGGAAGCGACGCGGTCGTCGTTGGTCGCAGGCGACCCCATCGAATCCGAAGCACCGACGGCGATCACGAACGGGTTGTACGCGGGATCCGCCAGTCCGGGCGCTTTGCCGCCGCGCTGGTAGCCGGTGTTTCCGGCCGAGGCGACGACGACGATACCGTGCTTCCACGCTTGCTCGACCGCGTACGCGAGCGGATCGATGCCGGCCGCCTGGCCGGAGTTTGTCCCGTACGAGAGGTTGAGCACGCGGATGTTGAAGCCCGGGTCATGTGCGTGCTGGACGACCCAGTCGATCGCGGCGATCACCTGCGACACGTCTGCGCCACCGTCGGCGGTCGCGACCTTGAGGCTGACGATGCGCGCGTCCGGCGCCATGCCGCGGTACTCGTTGTCGTGGCCGGCGATCAGCCCCGCCATGAAAGTGCCGTGCCCGTACGTGTCGTAGTCGCGGAGGTTCGGCGCCTGGGACTCGAGCGAGAGATCCGGCCCGTACACCACCTTCCCCGGGCCGTCGAGCGCGGGGACGGGCGAGACGCCGGAGTCGATCACGGCGACGTCGATCCCCTTCCCGGTGAAGCCGGCGTTCCACCACGCGGCCGCACCGGTGTACTGGGCGGTCGACGACATCGAGTTCGCGTCGACGGCCGGATCGTAACTTCCGGCTCCTGCAGTGGGCGCGAGCATCGCGAGGACGAGCGAGCATGCGCCAAGCACACGCACGAGGCGTCTCTGCCAAGGGCTGCCACATAGCCCGCGTCCCGCCATCTGATCCTCCTTGCCCACGTGTACGCGGGCGCCGCAGTCGAAGTACCGACGGACGGTACGGGACCGCGGACGGGCCAGAATCCCCCAACGGGGGGAGCAGAACCGAATCCCTCGAACGGGTAGCGGAGGCCGCCTGAGCAGCCGATGACCGTCAGGTGTCGCGGCTTCTGCTCGCGGCGGCCCTGACCGTCTCAGCTCCCTTCGTGCCACGGCGCCTCGATGAACCCGCCGCTTCTTCAGCCCTGACCTCGCCAACTAGGTCACGAACTACTGGGTGTCCATCGCGGGCCGATCGCGGGCGCCCTCATCGCCGTCGGATTCGCCTTCGTGCTACGCGGCGCAGGCTACGTTCGGCAGGCGCGCAGTCACACAAGGCGCACCCGGTTGGCAACCACGAGGAACCGGACTCGACGACGGCGACTGAACGTCGCTGTGCACTCCGGTTCATCCTCTTCTTGAACGCGACCGCCGAAAGACGGTCATCGACGCGTGCGAAGAATGAGCCGGAAGGCAAGATGAAGGGGCCGTGACATACGGCAGTTAGTTGTCTCTATTGACTACGAGCGATGGAGCCTTTATGGAGCACCGTGGTTGCAACCGGTGGCAATCAGTGGCAAATCGGGTCGGCGCCGAAACAGCGAAAACAAGCCAAAACCATTCCTGTTGGTTGCGACCAGTTGCCAGTCGCAGCGCATGGTAAGGGTCGTGTCGATGCCACCTCCCTCTTTGCTAAAGAGGGGGTCACCCTCCTCGCTCCGCAAAGAGAATCGAGTCCCACCAGGCCGAGTTTCCCGCAGGACTCGACCGAGACTAGCAGGCAGCAGTCGCGGGGTCGGCGCCCTGCGGTAGGCGCCTGCCCAATGCACCCACGCGGTGGCTAGCGCCTCACAGCACGCAGCCCGGCCCAGCTCAGCTGAAGGAACGACCCGTCGCCGCGGTCGTCACATTCAGCTCGATCAGTACTTCCCCGCGCGCACGTTGCGTGCCTTCGCGGACGTGCCGCGCACCTACCAGCGGTATTGCTCCGGCTACACGTTTTGAGAGGAGCCAATTTGTCCGCCCAAGAAGCTCGCACAAGCCAGCACGACTACGCAGTCGTCTGGCGCACCGGCGAGGGCCCGACCTCGAGCGGCAGGCTCGAGCTCGGCGATCACGCGCTCGTGCTGTATGGCTCGGGTCGACCGGAGGGCCTGCGGATTCCATTCGACGAGCTCTCGTCCGTTGAGATCGGCCGCGGAGCCACTGAGCGGATCAACGGCGACAAGTCGGTCGTTCTCGAGCGCCATTCCTGCGACCGTGTGTTGATCAGCGCGCTCGGCGGGGTGGGCCTCGTCGGCGAGCTCACTGATCTCCTTGCTCACCTCCGTGCTGAACATGCGGCTCGAGCGTGTGTCGCTGTCGTCGTCGCAATCAGGCGCGGCAAAGTCGAGGAAGCGCGACGGCTCGTCGACGAGGGGCCGCCGTTCGACGTCGAGCAGCTCGGGATCGAGCGACACCACGTCTTTGTCAGCGAGCGCGAAGTCGTCTTTTTCTTCGAAGGCGAGAGCGCGGCCGCCGCGGTTGATGCGCTTTCCCGCAGCCCGGATGTGCTGAGGGCGGCCGTGCGCTGGCGTGGGATTCTCGCCGGTCGGCCGCGGCTCGCCGCGGAGCGTTTCGGCTGGGCGCGAACGAGCTGACGATCGGGGACCTAGGCCTTTCCCCGCCGTGCGGGCTGGGCGATGGTCAGAGCCCGAGCCCGATTCCGGTCCTTCCGCGGGCACGTCGCGCTGCCTGCCGCAGGCCGAGCATTCCGACCGGCCGCTCATCCTCCACGATAGGCAGGTGGTGGAAGCCGTACTCGGTCATCAGAGTCACCGCCGTCTCGATCGTCGTGTCTCCGCGGACGGAGATCGGCTCGGTCGTCATCCACTCGCGCACGCGCGCCTCGCTCGGGTGGACGCGCCCCGCAAAGGCCCGCAGAAGGTCGCGCGAGGTCAGGACTCCGATCAGCCGCCCGTAATCGGCGACGACGGCGGAGCCGAGGTTCGCCTCACGCATCCTCTCGGCAACCTCGCCGAGCGTGTCCTCGGGTGCGACGACGAGCAGATCGGTCGCCATCACGTCAGCGACGGTGGCGCCGTCCTCGCCTTCACCAGCCGGCGCTGTCTCCAGCCCGAGCGCGGCCAGACGGTCAATTCTCCCGGTGTCCAGTTCGGCCTCGACCGGCAGCGCGCCCGGTGCGGCTGGTGCCTCGGCTGGGATCTCGACGCCGGCGATGGAGCCGAGGAAGGGCGCCAGATAGCGCCCGACGATCTTGGCTGGCGGCCACCAGAGCGGCTCGGGACTTGTCTCCGAGGCATCGCCGGCGCCGCCGGTGAGCTCGTGCCGAAGGTAGCGCGGCTGTCGTCCCGTTAGGAGTAGGCCACGCAGCACCGGCCGGAACGGTTGAGGTGTCAGGTCGGCGCCGGCGTTTGCCGCGATCGTCTCTGCGGCGGCGTCCGCCTGCTGGGCGGCGATGCCGCCCTGCTTGACAGGGAAGCTTGTGATGTCGCCGGCAGCGAAGACGTCGGCGAGCCCGTGCACCTGACCATGCGCGTCGACTGAGAGGAAGCCCTCGACCGTCTGCGGCAGGCCATCGATGCGCGCGCCGCGCAAGCGTGGCAGGGCGACGACGCGATCGGCCGCGACGCTCCCCTCCGGCACGAGGCGCAGCTCGCCGTCAACCAGCTCGACCGGAGCGGCGCCCGTCCGGAGAGCGATGCCACGCTCCTCGAGCAACGCGCTCACTGCCTCGCTTCCCGCATTCCCAAACAGCTGGAGCGGCTCGTCCTCCGTGGTGACCAGCGTCAGCGCGACGTGATCGACTTCGCGCTCGGCGACGTAGGCGGCCGTCATCAAGGCGAGTTCGTAGATCGGCAGCGACCAGACCGCTCCCCACGGCACCACGAACGCAACCCGTCCCACCTGACCGGCGACGATCTCGGCGAGCAGGCTGCGGATTTTGTCGGTGTCCGCCGGGCCACGGAAGGTCAGCGCGCCGCGAACCGACGGGCTGGGAACCGCTCCACAGGCGACCAGCAGCACGTCGTAGGCAATCGAACCATTCGCAGACGTCCGTGCCTGGCGTTTCTCGACATCGACTGCGGCGAGTGCTCCCGCGGAGAAGGTCGCCCCGGCCGCCGCGGCAAGCTCGGACAGCTCAAACGACCTCACCTCGCCGAGATCAAACGGCTCCGCAACAGCCAGCGGGCGATACCAAAAGAGAGGTTCCGGAGCGAGCAGCTCGACACTGACGCGATCCTCCGCGCACGCCCGCAGCGCCAGCGCGGCCTCGATGGCCGCGACGCCGCCGCCGGCGATCAGTACCCGCGTAGCCACGCCAACCATCTCCTTCCAGCAGCTTCGGCGACGATAACACCACGAACCCTTCACCTGGCTGACTCAGACGGCGCCGTCCTCCTCGGGATCGCGACCGTTCGGAACGGACGCCGACTTGGCAGCGCCTACTCAAATCGCGGTCATCGGCGTATGCTCGGGCCGTGATTCGCGCCCCAGCGCTCGCGCGGCTCGCAGTCGTTCTCGGTTGCGGGCTTCTCGTCGCCGGCTCCCTCGCCGCCTGCGGCGGCACAAAGACCGTCACGAAAACGGTCACTGTGGTCGGCACCGTCCCGAACGGCGGAGCGACGTCGGCCAGCCCGAGCGTCGCTGCCGGTGCGCACGACTTCGCCCAGTTCGCGTGCGCCCAGTGCCACGGCGACCGCGGCCGCGGCGGAGTTTCCCCCGACGTCCCCGCACTAAGCCACATCGGAAAGCAGCTGTCTGTCGCGCAGCTGAAACAGATCATCGACCACGGACTCGGCGAGTCGGCCAACCCAACGAAGCCGTACATGCCGGTCTGGGGGCAGGTGATCTCGGCGCACCAAGTCGCCGACCTCGTCGCTTACGTCCGTGCAGGCCTTCCGGCCGTGCCAGGGGCGACGCCGCCACCTGTGATCACCAAACAGGGACCCGCGGTCGAAGGCGCGCTCCTCTACCAACGCTACGGATGCATCAATTGCCATGGCCCGAACGGGCTCGGCGGCGTGCCCAACCCGCAATCGCCAGACAAGGCGATCCCGCCACTCTCGGGTGCCGACTTCTTCAAGGAGTTCAACACCGACCAGAAGATCACCGACGTGATTAGAAGCGGCAGCGTGATCGGGCGCGCGCCGATCGTCTCGATGCCCCACTGGGGCGGGATCATCCCCGACCAACAGCTGCGCGCGCTCGTCGCCTACATCAAGACGCTGAAGACCGGCTAGGCTAAACACTTCGGCGCGTCGCCAATACTGACAACAGAGGATGGAGCCCTTATGGAGCCCCGTGGTTGCAACGGCTGGCAACCAGTGGCGAATCGACAACGGCGCGAAACCGCTGAAACAAGCGAAAACGGTTGCCGTGGGCTGCGACCAGTTGCCGAAGCGAGCGCATGGTAAGGAGGGGGTCTCCGGTTCGAGTCCGGAAGAGGGCTCTGCAAAAGCGCCGCACAGCGGCGCTTTTCCGTTCAGATCGACTTGCCGTACGTCGAACGTGCAGTGGGTATGGAGCCTCGGATGGAGCCTTCAGGTCACGGTTCGCAACCACATCCGCGCGATCCTGCTCCAGCTCGGCTGCCACTCGCAGCTCGAAGCGCTTGCCGAGGCGAGACGCGCCGAGTCCTCCCGCCCTAACAACGCCCGTACGTGAGTCGACTGTTGTCCGCTTGAGCAACTACTCCGGCGCGGACCGCACACTTGCGCCCATCGCGGGGGAGGCGGCGTGATGGCGGTCGATGATCGTCAGGCTGCCGCCGAGTCTTCCGGCGTCGCGGCATAGCGGGCCGGCCCGTAGGCGGTGAGAAGACGCGGACGCGACGTCGGCAAAGCGGTCGGGAGCTTTCTTCGCGAACGGCTTGTCTCGCCGGTGGGGCCATCGCGCGGTTGAGCCGGATCGAGATGACGAGCCCAGTTGAAGTGGAGCGCTGCCGTCAGCGCGTCGTCGAGGGCCAGGCGTTGCGCGCGGTCAGCTGTTCGAGGGGGCGGCGACGGCCCAGCCGCCCGTCCGGTAGACAGACCGGTCTGTCGGACATGTATGGTGGGCGCGTCACGGACGCCTTCACACCCAGTCAAGCACCCGCCTCTGGCGCGCGGCAGCGGATCCTCGACAACGCGTACGAGTTGTTCTCGCGTCGCGGCATCCGCGCCGTTGGCGTGGAAGAAGTGATCAGTCGCGCCGCCGTCGCCAAAGCGACGCTCTACCGCCACTTCCCCTCCAAGGACGATCTTGTGCTCGCGTTCCTCGAGGAGCGCGAGCGGCGCTGGACACGGCAATTCGTCGAAGCCGGGGCCAGGGAGCGCGGCGGCAGCGCCGAGGAGCGCCTGCTCGCGATCTTCGACGTCTTCGACGACTGGTTTCAGCAGGAGGACTACGAGGGCTGCTCCTTCATCAACGTCCTCCTCGAGACCGGCGACCGCGAACACCCGGTCGGCCACGCCAGCGCCCAATACCTCGCGAACATCCGGACGATCGTGCGCGCACTCGCTGAAGAGGCCGGCCTCCGCGACCCCGAGGCGTTCGCCCTCTCCTGGCATTTGCTGATGAAGGGGGCGATCGTGCAGGCCGCTGAGGGCGACCGGCAAGCGGCACAACGGGCGAAGGCGATCGCGCGGCTCCTTCTCGACGAACACCGCTAACCGACACGCGGCCGAGCTCACGGGCCGGCCATCAGCTGTTCGTACAGGAGTCCGTCGCGGAGGCGCGACCGAGCTTGGGTAGCGTCCCTCAAGGCGTAATGCCGCAATTTGCACGATTTGCGAGCCAAGCCCTGTCTCCCAAGACGTCGGGATGTTTAGGACGACCAGGAAGGGACAGACCGGTCTTACTACACGGACCGTGCGGAGCAGCGCGTTCAGTTTCTGCCTGTGTCGGCTCACGGTGGTCAGCGAGAGGATGGGGTTGAGTCCGCCGCCACAACGATCTACGAGGAGGGGCAACACATGGCAGCAACGGGAACCGCCGAGCGGCGGCACGTGAGCGTGTCGGCCGGCGAGGCTCGTCGCACAACCGACGAGACGAAGCACGCGCTCAAGACGACCGAGTTCATGGCGATGGCTGGTGTCATCGCGGCGATCCTGATCGCGACCTGGGTGTCCGATTCGCTCAACGACGTGCGCGCCTGGACGCTCGTCGCCGCGGTCGCGATCGGCTACATCATCAGCCGCGGGCTCGCCAAGTCGGGCGGCAGGTACGCCGGCAGCGAAGACCCGCTGAACCGAGACAACCGCTAGGCACTCGATAGATGAGGTGCTGTGCCGGGGCGCCCGCCCCGGCACAGCTTGTCGATCACAACTCGTGAGGAGAAGTCGCATGCCGAAAATTCAAGACTCGATCGATGTCCAAGTTCCCGTCGAGCAGGCCTACAACCAGTGGACGCAGTTCGAGGAGTTCCCGAAGTTCATGGAAGGGATCCAGTCCGTCCAGCAACTCGACGAGACGCACGTCCACTGGGTCGCCGAGATTCGCGGCGAGACCCGTGAGTGGACGACGGAGATCACCGACCAGCGGCCGGACAAGCAGGTCGCCTGGAAGACGATCGACGGCGAGGTCAAGAACGACGGCGTCGTCACATTCGAGGCGGTCGCCGGTGATCGGACTCGCGTGAACGTCCAGATGGACGTCGAGGGCGAGTCGACCGGGGAGAACGTCGCGGGCGATCTCCTCGGCGTCGTCAAGGGTCAGGTGCATGGTGACCTCGAGCGGTTCAAGCAACTGATTGAAAGCCGCGGCGAGGAGACGGGCGCCTGGCGCGGCGAGGTCAAGGACGGCGACACGAAGTAAAGAGCGGCCCGACTGGCAGCCTGACCCGCCGGTTGGCTACGTCAGGCGCGTACAGCGCCAGCACTGGGGGTCGGC
>JBKOVW010000292.1:0-6499 GCA_046724095.1 Actinomycetota bacterium
GCGGCGACGGCCGTCACGACGCCCTCGCCCGTGGAGTACGGGATCTTGCCGTCCGAGGGCGGCGGCGCGCCGAAGGTGGCCTTCAGCGCCTCGTGCGCCTGCTTCAGCTCGCTCGTGACGGCGTCAACGTACGCCGCCGCCTCCTCCTGCGTGACGACGGACTCCTCGACGAGCTTGCGCGCGAACTGGTCGCGAACCGTCGGATGCTCCGCGATCTGCTGCGCCATCAGGGGCTGCGTGTACGCCGCCTCGTCCTGCTCGTTGTGCCCGTGACGGCGATAGCCGACGAGGTCGACGACGACGTCGCTCTCGAAACGGCGCCGGAACGCGAGCGCGAGCCGGATAGCCGAGATCGCGGCTTCCGGGTCGTCGGCGTTCACGTGGATGATCGGGATGTCGAAGCCCTTCGCCAGGTCGCTCGAGTAGCGCGTCGAGCGTCCTTCGCTCGGGTCGGTCGTGAAGCCGATCTGGTTGTTCGCGATCACGTGCAGCGTGCCGCCGGTGGAGTAGCCGTCGAGCGCCGAGAGGTTGAGGGTCTCCGCGACCTCGCCCTGTCCGGGGAAGCTCGCGTCGCCGTGGATGAGGATCGGCAGCGCGACACTCGGATCGTGCAGGCCGTACCGCGTCGAGCGGTCGGTCTGCTCGGCCCGGGCGCGGCCCTCGACGACGGGGTCGACGGCCTCCAGGTGGCTCGGGTTGGCGGCGAGCGTGACAGTGACGTCGCCGGCGGGCGTCGAGCGGGTCCCCTCCGCGCCGAGGTGGTACTTGACATCGCCGGTGCCGCCTTCGTCCGTCGCGACGACCGCGTCGATCGTGCGCTCGCCCTCGAACTCGCGGATGATCGAGTCGTAGCCCAGCCCGAGCGTGTGCGCGAGCACATTGAGGCGCCCCCGGTGTGCCATGCCGACCACGACCTCGTGCGCGCCGTTCTCGGCCGCGAGCTCGATCGCCTCGTCGAGCATCGGCACCATCACGTCGAGGCCCTCGATCGAGAACTGCTTTTGGCCGAGGAACGCGCGACGCAGGTACTGCTCGAACGCCTCCACGCGCGAGAGCGACGCGAGGAGCTCCTTGCGCTCGTCGGCCGTCAACGGCCGGCGGTACTTGCCGGACTCGATCGCCTGCCGCAGCCACACCCGCTTCTCGTGCTCGGCGATGTGCTCGATCTCGTACGCGATCGTGCCGCAGTACGTGTCGCGCAGCCGCGGCAGCGTGTCGGCGAGCGTCTCGCCGGGGACGTACAGGCGCAGCACCGACGCCGGGACGCGCGCCTGGAGCTCGGGCGTGAGCTTCGGGATCAGGCGCTCCGGCTCGAGCGCGGGGTCGCCCGGCGGCTCCGAGCCGAGCGGATCGAGCCGCGCCGCGAGATGGCCGTGCATGCGGTGTGCCTTCACCAGCGCCATCGCAGCCGCGACGGCGCCCAGCAGCTCGTCGGTGACGGGCTGCGGCTCCGCCGGCACAGCGGCCGGCGGCGGAGGCGCCGTCGTGCCGGCCTGGTGGCCGTTGCCTGCCAGCTCCAGCAGGCGGACCAGCCCGGGATGGCTGGCGACGACGTCGCTCGACCCGCTCTCGAACAGCTCCCGCCACTCGCTCGGGACCGCTTCGGGATTCTCGAGGTAGTCCTCGAGCAGGTCGCGCGCAAAGCCCGCGTTCAGTCCGTCGACGTCAGGCACTAATTGCTTTGTAGCAACCGTCCTACCAGAGCGGGTTGCTCGTGATCACCGCGGCGGCCATGCCGACAGCGAACGCGACCGCACCGATCGCGACCGCCCACGTCGCCAGGCGCGTCGCGCGGCCGCCGATCCCCGCCGCGATCAGCGCGAGGACGATCGCGATCGGGATCAGCCGCAGCGGCCGGTACGCGATGCCGGTGAGGCTCACGAAGATCGAAGCCGCTGCGAAAAATCCGGCGATCGTCTCTGCCGGCCGCGCGCGCTCGTACGAGGTCGAGCTCACGCGCGCACCACCGGACGACGCGTCCGGGCATACGTGCGCGTGGGATGCCCGTGCGGGCCGGGCCGGCGCGGCCGGCGGCGCGGCCGCCAGGCCGGGGGCGGCCCGTCGTCGTTCACCGCCAGCGTCCTGACCGGCTCCTCGCGCTCCGGCTCGGACTTGATCGCCCAGTAGACGACCCAGCAGAGGTAGAGGATGGGGATCTTCATGATCACCATCAGCCAGATCAGCTCCCACACGACGGTTGGAGTCTACCCCCCGATTCCCGCTCTCAACCGGCCACGGCGGCCTCCAGCTCGCCCCGGACGAGCTCACGTCCCCGGGCGTCGTACTGGCTGACCTCGAGCGTCGCCCTGTCGCGCTCCGGATCGACTCCGCGGGTCGTCGCAACCCGTACAGGCAGGGCGGCGAGCACCTCGTAGAGCTCGATGTATCCGTCCTGGCGGACCCCGATCCAGCGGGCGCCCGGGACCGGGTCGACGAAGGCATATGCCAGCGGCGTGGCATGCCGGTCGCGGCAGATGACGTCGAGCCGGGGGTCGAGGAGCCGGCCGTTTTCGAGCTGCCCGAGGACAGTGTGGCACCAAGGCGGCGCGCGCTCGCCTGCGGGATCGATGCCGCCGTCGCACGCGTAGACCACGGAGCCGTCGCGGTTCGCGAAGGTGAGGCTCTGGCTGTCGACGCCGATCCGTTCGACGGCGGCCGTATCGGCAGTGACGTCGGCTCGGTCGCCCCGCGCAAGACAGTCGTCGGCACGGCCGTCGAGCTCGAGGACCCGGCCGGACGCGATCACACTCGAGCCGACGGGGTCGAACCGCGCCGCCGGTCGTCCGTCGAGCAGGCGGGACGGGCGGCCGCTGCCGCCTCCATGGCACCCGGCGGCGACCAGCGCAATGCCCGCCGCATACGGCATCAGCCGGTCCAGCCCCAACGTCCGACACCTCCGTACGCTGAGTCGCCGCGATACGTGCGGTAGAAGATGTTCGTCCCGCACGCCTCGCACTTCGCCTCGACGATCTGATCGCCGCCGTACAGCGATCGCAGGAAGACCATCCCGATGTGCGTGCCGCTCGCGAACGCATCCATGACGCCGGCGGTCGATTTAGCGACGACGTGGTTGGGCGCGCCGTTTCCATCGCGGAACGCAGCCGCGTCGTACGGGCCGTGCACGTTGCGGAGGGCACGCCAGTAGTAGCGGCCGTCGCGCCATATGTCGGTCGACTCCCGCCACGTCTTGAACGTCAGTCCCGAGCAGTCTCCGCCCTCGCCGTGTGTGCCTGTCTGCTGCGGTGGGTCGTCGGGGTACGAGTCGACGTCGTCGTAGTTCCAGCAGCCCCCGCCCCACTGGTAGCCCTCGTAGCGCGCGGCGTTCGCGTAGTCCTGCGCGGCGTCGCGCGTCATCGTCGTCATGAACGTCGGCGCGTCGGCGTTGCAGCCGGCCCAGAAGCGGTGGTACGCCTGTGCGCCACTCACGCCGGACAGCGCGAAGCCGGCCACGGCCGTCGCCAGGAACATCCTCATTGCGGCACCTCCAGGTCGAAGCGGTCGACAACTGCCCCCGTCTGCGTGGTCCGCAGGCGGTAGAGACCGCCGTCGGAGAGGCGGAAGCGCGCGAGCGGCGCGGTCTCGGTCCACGAGCCTGACGCGACCGAGAAGCGCTGGACGAGCCCTCGGGCTCCGAGGACGAGGACGACGAACTCGTCGCGGTCATCCGTGTAAGCGCGCATGACGACGACGACGCCGCTGCCGTGCGACTCGGCCAGCTGGACCTCCCCGAGCGGCGTCTCGCTCGTGATCCGCCACGTGTGCAGCGGCACGCCGCCGCGGAGCTCGGCGACGCGTAGCTCGCCGTCGCCGACCCGGTCGACCAGAAGGGCGTGGCCGTTCGCGAGGCGCTTCGCGGTGTGCGCGGCGCGCTTCTGCTCCGCGCGCGAAAGCGGCACCCCGCTCTCCGCCAGCGGCATCCACTGCTCGGACGGCTGCTCCAGGACGGTCGGGCCGCGATCGAGCTTCGCCCACGTGCGGTCGGCGAGCTTCTGCGCCCATCGCTGCGAGCCGTCGGCGCGGAGGCTCCGAACCGTGCCGGCATCGTCGAGGACGTCGAAGCCGCCGTCGGCCTCGGCCGCGAAGTCGGCGAGCTCGAGCCGGCCGGCGACCGGGACGCGCTCGACGCGGCCGCGGCTCCAGCGCAGGATGCGTTCGTTGACCGAATCGAGCAGGTCGACGGTCCCGTCGGGCTCGACGTCGAACGACGACGGGCCGGTGTAGCCGAGCTCGCGCGAGCCGGCGAGCCCGACCTGATCGGGCTGCGAGCCCCACCCTGCCTCGGCGGCACGCGCGTCGGGATCGCGCACCTCACCGAACGGGTGACGGCCGAGCGCGACCATCACGGGCTCACCGAGCGGCAGGCTGAGCTGCGGCGCATCGGCGCCGCCGGACGGGAGCGAGACGGTTGCACCCGTCGCGTCGTCCCGCAGGGTTGCGTAGTACGAAAAGCCGTCCAGCGAGCCCTCAATCTCGGTCGGCACGTCGAGGTAGTAGCGGCCGTCCTTCGACTCGTCGCCGCGGTGAAGGGCGTACGGGTGAAACGGCCCGGACTGCCCCGCCCGTAGGTACACAGTCCCCGAGCCGTCGCAGGGCAGGCCGTCGGCCCGCGGCGTGCAGACGAGCCCGTAGCGCAGCCTGATCGGCTCGCCTCGCACCGTCAGGACCGGCGGCACGTGTGTGGCGTCGATCAACGCACGGCCGCCTGCGACGGGCGTGGGGCCGGCGGTCGACACCGATGTGACCACCACTCCCCCGATGACACCTGCTGCGATCCCGGCCGCTCCCCCCGCGAGCGACCGGAAACTCGGTCGACGCATTGGGACTCCTCCTGGTGGGATCGATCCCACGGTACGCGGCCAACTCGCGCGGGTGTGCGACGTCTTTGTGACAGGAGTGTGAAACTGCGTTAGGGGAGCGGGCGGAAGGGGGAATACGCGCCGGATGGCAGTTGTGGACGAGCGACTACAGGCGCTCCTGGAGCAAGGCGAGGAGCAGGGTTGCCTCAATCTCTCCGCCGTCAGCGAGTTCCTCCAGGAGGCGGAGCTGGACGAGGAGCAAACGACGGGATTCTTCGAGCAGCTCGAGGAGCGGGGCATTCCACTGACCGATGACTGCGCACGTCCCGGCTCCGTCGAAGGCACCTACGTGAACGGCGACCTCGCCGTGGCAACGACGGATGCGCTGCAGCTGTTCCTCAACGAGGCAGGCCGCTACAGGCTGCTGACGGCCGCCGAGGAGGTCGAGCTCGCAAAGCGGATCGAGCGCGGCGACAAAGAGGCCAAGGATCTGATGATCAACTCCAACCTCCGCCTGGTCGTGTCGATCGCGAAGAAGTACCAGGGTCACGGCATCTCGCTGCTCGACCTGATCCAGGAAGGGATCATCGGCCTGATCCGCGCCGTCGAGAAGTTCGACTGGCGGCGCGGCTTCAAGTTCTCGACGTACGCAACGTGGTGGATCCGGCAGGCGGTGCAGCGCGGCGTCGCCAACAAGTCGCGCACGATCCGCATTCCCGTTCACATCGTCGAGCGCGAGCAGAAGATCTCGCGCGCCGAACGCGAGCTGACCGCCAAGCTCGAGCGCTCGCCGACGGACGACGAGGTTGCAAAGAAGACGAAGCTCTCGCTCAAGCACGTGAAGGAGGTGCGGGCGGCCGCGCGTGCCGTCACCTCACTGGACAGGCCTGTCGGAGCGGAGGGAGACACGAGCTTCGGCGACCTGATCGCCGGCGAGGACGCCGAGCCGGCCGAGGAAGTGCACGTCAGCCTCGCCGAGCGCGCAGTTCGCCAGGCCGTCGACACGCTGCCCGAGCGCGAGCGCGAGGTCGTGAAGCTGCGCTACGGGATGGACGGCGACCGCGACCCGCAGTCGCTCGAGGAGATCGGGCGGACGTTGGGGATCACGCGCGAGCGCGTGCGCCAGATCGAGTCGCAGGCACTGGCGCGCCTCGCCGAGCGGCGCGAGGTCGCCGCGCTCGGCGAGCATGCGGCGTAGTGATCGACCACCTCTCGCTCGAGGTCGCGGACTACGAGCGGAGCAAGACGTTCTACGCTGAGGCGCTCGCGCCGCTCGGCTACGAGCTGTTGATGGAGCTCGACGGGAAGGTCGCCGGCTTCGGCGTCAAAGGGAAGCCCGACTTCTGGGTTGTGGGCGGGTCGCCGTCCAGGACGACGCACGTCGCGTTCGCGTCGCCGGACCGCGCGAGCGTCGAGGCATTTCACGCCGCTGCACTGGCGGCAGGCGGCAAGGACAACGGTCAGCCGGGGCTACGGCCGCACTACCACGAAAACTACTACGGCGCGTACGTCCACGATCCGGACGGGCACAACGTCGAGGCGGTTTGCCACTCGCCTGAGTAGCCCGTCATTGCGCGTCGCGCGCGGCGTAGACTCGCCACCGCCCCGGCACTCCTTTGAACTCCTGTTCGCCGCGGTCGTCGAAGTCGAGGCCGGAGCCGGCGACGAGATCCTTGACGGTCTGCGACGCCAGAACCTCGCCG
>JBKOVW010000331.1:0-7189 GCA_046724095.1 Actinomycetota bacterium
AGCCGGCTCGTCACGCACCGCGTGGCGCAGATCGTCCCGACGAAGCACGGCCTCGCGTACCGCACGAAGGGCGACGCGAACAGCGCGCGCGATCCCTGGGCGATCCGGCTGAACGACAAGGTCGGGCGCGTCGCGTTCGACGTGCCGCTGGCCGGCTACGTCCTCTGGTACGCGCATACGCGCGAGATCCGGGCCCTCCTGCTGACGGTGTTCGCGATGTTCGTGCTGGTCGCGGCGCTGCGGCGGATCTGGCGGAGCGAGCCTCGCACCGCCGACGGAGGCCTCCCTCGATGAGGCGGCTCGTCGCGATCGCATGTCTCGGCCTCGCCATCGCGGGGTTCTGCGCGCGCCTCAGCGCTGCAGCTTTCACGGGCTCGACGTCGATCGCGTCGAACTCGGTCACGGTCGACAAGCTCGCGAACTACTTCTCGCTGACGGCCCTGAACGGCACCGTCGCGAGCGGCGGCGTCGACACCCTCGCGCTCGACTTCGGCACCGTCGCATCCGCGCGCACGTTCACCTCGGTCTTCCGGGTGACGAACGTCAGCGGCGCGTCGCGCACGGCTGTCCTCAGCCTTTCCAACGTTCCTCAGATCTCGGCGGTCGCTTTCTCCGGAGGCGGCACGTCGGTCAACCTCGCGGCCGGCGCCTCGACGACGGTTGACGTCACGACGTCGTCGACGGTTGCCGGCCGCGGCTCGGGCACGCTGCGGCTCGGCCTGTCGGGCATCGGCTGGATGTACCGCGACTACTCGGTGAAGATCGACGAGGCGCCCGAGACGCCTACCGCTCCCGCCGTCGTGCAGAAGCCGGCCGGACGCCTCGACCTCTCGTGGACGGCGTCGACCACGACGACGAATCTCGCGGGCTACGATGTCTACCGCTCGAACGGCGGCGCCTACACGAAGCTGAACTCGGCGCCCCTGACGGGGACGAGCTACAGCGACACGACGACGGTCGACGGCACGACGTACACCTACAAGCTCAACGCGGTGTCGAGCGGCTCGCCTCTGCTCACGAGCGTCGACAGCTCCACGGTCACGGCGACGGCAGATGCGACTCCGCCCGGTGCCCCGACGACGGTCTCGCTCGCGAACGGCGGCGGCGCGGGCAACGCGTACGTCAACGGCGGCAATGCCTCGAGCATCTCGGTGTCGATCTCGCTGGCGGCGAACTCGCTCACGACGGACACCGTGAAGCTGACGGTCTCGAACGGCGGCAACAGCGTGACCACCACACACGCCGGCACGAACGGCGCCGGCACGATCACGATCGGCGGCGTGAACGTCTCGGGGCTCGGCGACGGGACGCTCACGATCAGCGCGAGCTCGACGGACGTCGCGGGCAACGTCGGCAACGCGACGAGCATCACCGTGACGAAGGACACCGTCGCGCCCGGCGCGCCGTCTGCGAACTACACGGACAACAACAACTCGACGGCGGACGTCGTCTTCGGCTCGGCCGAGGCCAATGCCTCGATCGCGGTGACGAAATCGTCCGGCGGTACCTATTCGACGACGGCCAACGGCGCCGGCGCCTATTCGGTCAATGTCGCCGCCACGCCCGGCAAGCCGAACGCCGCGATCGCAGTGACCTACACCGTCACTGCGACAGACGCCGCCGGCAACATGAGCGCGGCGACGACGCTCAACGTCAGCGACACGAAGTAGTCGCGGGCTAGCGCGGCGGGTCGTAGCGGTAGCCGAAGCCGCGCACAGTCTCGATCGGCACGGCATCGGGCTTGTCCGGATCGAGCTTCCGGCGCAGGTAGCCCACGTAGAGCTTCACCTGGTCGCCCGAGACGCCGTACGCGTCGCCCCAGACGAGATCGAGCAGCTGGTCGCGCGAGAGCACCTGCCGCGGATGGCGCACGAACGCCGAGAGCAGCTTGAACTCGAGCGGGGTCAGGGACACGTGCCGTTCCTCGTACGTCACGGCGCGCTGTGCGAAGTCGATCGTCACCCGGTCGTCGGCGTAGGTGTCCCGGCGGTCCTCGCTGCTCGCGCGCGCGCGGCGGAGCAGCGCCTGGACGCGTGCGATGAGCTCCTGCCGGCCGAACGGCTTGACCATGTAGTCGTCGGCGCCGGCCTGCAGCCCCCGCACCCGCTCGAGCTCCGCGCCGCGCGCCGTGAGCATCAGCACCGGCACGTCCGAGAGGTCGCGGATGCGCTCGAGCGTCTCCCAGCCGTCCATCTCCGGCATCGAGACGTCGAGCACGACGAGGTCTGCGGCGCTCTGGTGAAAGGCGCGCAGGCCGGCTCGCCCGTCGGGCGCCTGGTCGACCTCGAGGCCCGCCCGCTGGAGCAGCTCGACGACGAGGCCGCGGATGTCGTTGTCGTCGTCGATCACGAGGACTCGCGTCGCGTTCATACCGCTTTCATACCCGGCCGGTGCCGCGTTTGCTACCCGCGGCGCCGAAGCTAGGGGCATGGCACGGATCCTGATTCACGAGCCTCATCCTGACGTCAGGATCCTGCTCGCGGCGGTCGTCAGGAGGGCTGGGCACGACCCGGTCGGTCAAGGCGAGCTGACCAGCGACGACATGCCCGAGCTGATGATCCTCGAGCCGGCCTCTGCGGACGGCCTGGCTGCGGCCACCAGGCTACGACGCCGGCTCGAGGATCTCCCCATCATCTGCACGAGCATCGAGCCCCCGAGCACGGCGACGAAGGCCCTCCACCCGGTGGCCTATCTCGTGAAGCCGTTCCGGCTCGGCGAGCTCGAGGCGGCGATCGCCTCGGCGCTCGCGGCGTAGCACCTAGCGCGTCTTAGCGCGTCTCGGCTTCCTTCGCGGGGAAGAGGACCGCCGGGACGTCCTCCTCCGCGGGATCCTTGTTGCGCACCACGACGTCGACCACGGTCACGAGCACGGCCACGAGCGGCACCGCGAGGATCACCGCGAACCCGCCGAAGAGAATCCCGACCGCGGTGACGGAGACGAGCACGAGCAGCGGCGACGTCCCGGTGGCATCGCCGAGCACGCGCGGCACGATCAGGTAGTCCTCGAGCAGCCGCACGACGAGCACGCAGATGCCTGCGGCGAGGCCCGTGTGCCACGAGACCGTAAGGCCGACGCCGACGGCCAGCGCGCCGGCGACGATCGGTCCGATCACCGGCACGATCTCCACGAGCCCCGCGAACGCTGCGATGAGGATGAAGTAGGGGAGCCCGATCGCCCAGAAAGCGAACGTCAGCAGGGTCCCCACCAGCACGACCAGCAGCGCCTCGCCGCGGACGAACGCACCCAGCTTCAGATCGATCAGATTCCACGTGTCGCGCAGTTTCTTGCGCTTCGGCCGTGGGAGGAGTGCGGCCACGAAGTCGATCGCCCGGTCGCGCTCGAAGATCCAGTACGCCGCCGTCGCGAGGACGAAGAAGATGCCGATCAGCACCTCGAAGACCTTTAGCGTTACCTCGAGCGCGGGATGGACGAGCGCGCTTGCCTTCGGCACCTCGCGCAGGCGCTTGTCGAGCGCGGTGAGCAGCTCGTGCTTGATGCCGGTCGAGTGCGTAGCCTCCCGATGGATCTGTGCCTTGCTGGTGCCGCCGAGCGCGTGCTGCACCTGATCGACGGCGCGCGGCACGGCGATCCAGAGCAGCAGTCCGACGAGGACGGCGAAGGCCACGTAGTGGATCGCGAGCCCGAAGCCGCGCGGTATCCGGCGGCGCGCCAGCCCGTCGATCCCCGGCCGCATCGCGGCGGCCAGGATGAAGCCTAAGAAGATGAGCGCGATGACGAGCTTGAGCTTCCAGAGTGCGAGCGTCGCGGCGATCAACCCGATGACGATCAGGGTCCCGATCGCGACACGCTTCGCCGTTTCGCTCATGACCAGGGATTTTTCGCCGCTTGGCGAAAGCGGCAAACGCATGGATACCTCCGGCTGGGAACGCGTCTGCCTCGACGAGCGACGACACGCCGTCGTCCTCGTGCTGCCGTTCGCGCGCGCGCTCGGCCTCGCGGCGGTGGGAATCGGGTTGATGGCGATCGGCTGGCCCGCGTCGATCGCGGGCGTCGGCCTGCAGGTGCTCGGCGCCGCCGTGGCCGTTCGGGCGGTCTGGAACTGGGAGCAGACCCGGCTGGTGCTCACCACCGACAAGCTCTTCGTCGTGCACGGCACGCTGCGCAAGCGGGCCGCGGCGGTGCGCCTCGCCCGCCTCGGCGCCGTCGAGATCGAGCAGGGCCTCGTCGGGCGCCTGCTCGGCTACGGGACGATCGTCGCCGGCGATCTCGAGATCGAGTACGTGCCGGAGCCGCGCCGCGTCTACGGCCTCGTCGAGCGCCTCAGCGCGTAGCGGTCACCCTCCGCGGGCATGTCCCGGACTGTCCCGGCACATGTCCTAATTTGCCCTCGCAAGCGGGGTTTCAGCCTCCCGGACGAACACTTGTTCGATCCGACCCACCCGGATACACTGGGTCGGTTATGGCCTCTGAAGAGCTCGTCGTCCACGGCGCCCGCGAGCACAACCTCAAGGACGTCACCGTCCGGCTGCCCCGGAACAAGCTGATCTGCATCACCGGCCTCTCGGGCTCCGGGAAGTCGTCGCTCGCGTTCGACACGATCTACGCCGAGGGCCAGCGGCGCTACGTGGAGAGCCTCTCCGCGTACGCGCGCCAGTTCCTCCAGATGATGGAGAAGCCCGACGTCGACTCGATCGACGGGCTCTCGCCGGCGATCTCGATCGACCAGAAGACCACGTCGCGCAACCCGCGCTCCACCGTCGGCACCGTCACTGAGATCTACGACTACCTGCGCCTGCTCTACGCCCGCGTCGGCCGGCCGCACTGCCCCGTCTGCGGCAAGCCGATCTCAGGGCAAAGCCAGGAGTCGATCGTCGACCAGATCCTGCAGTTGCCGGAGCGCACGCGCTTCACCGTCAATGCGCCCGTGGTGCGCGATCGCAAGGGCGAGTACAAGGACGTCTTCGAGGAGCTCCGCAACGAGGGCTTCACGCGGGTGAAGGTCGACGGCGAGCAGCGTCTGCTCGAGGAGGAGATCACACTCGACAAGAAGTTCAAGCACACGATCGAGGTGGTCGTCGACCGCCTGACGATGAAGCCGGACCTGCGCACGCGGCTCGCGCAGTCGGTCGAGACTGCCGCGCAGCTCGCGGAAGGCCTCGTCGCGATCGACATCGTCGACGAGGACAACCCACGGTCGCTGCTTTTCAGCGAGCGGTTCGCGTGTCCCGACCACGGCGTCTCGCTGCCGGAGCTGCAACCGCGCATCTTCTCGTTCAACTCGCCGCACGGCGCGTGCCCCCGCTGCACCGGCCTCGGCGCTCAGCAGGAGATCGATCCGGACCTGCTCGTACCCGACCCGACGCTCTCGATCGAGGAGGGCGCGCTCGTACCGTGGGCGGTGGGCAACTCGGGCTTCTACGAGTCGGTCATTCAGGCGATCGCCGACCGCTACGAGATCCCGCTCGACGAACCGTGGGAGAGCCTCACCGACGAGGAGCAGGACCTGTTCCTGTACGGCACCGAGGGCGAGCGCGTCTACGTCAGCTACCGCAACCGGATGGGACGGCGGCGCTCGTACATGCTCGCGTTCGAGGGCATCGTCCCGAGCCTCGAGCGGCGCTACCGCGAGACCGACTCCGCGACCCAGCGCGAGCGGATCGAGGAGTACATGTCGTTCCGCCCCTGCCCGGTCTGCAAGGGCGCCCGTCTGAAGCCGGAGGTGCTCGCGGTCACCGTGGGGAAGAAGAACATCCACGACTTCACGCAGATGTCGGTGACGAGGGCGCTCCAGTTCCTCGACGAGCTCGAGCTGACGGAGACGGAGAGGCTGATCGGCGCGCGCATCGTCAAGGAGATCCGCGAGCGGCTGACGTTCCTCGACAACGTCGGCGTCGGCTACCTGCAGCTCGATCGCGCGTCGGCGACGCTCTCGGGTGGTGAGGCGCAGCGGCTGCGGCTCGCGACGCAGATCGGCTCGCAGCTCGTGGGCGTGCTCTACATCCTCGACGAGCCGTCGATCGGCCTGCACCAGCGCGACAACGACAAGCTGATCGGGACGCTCGAGCGGCTACGGGAGCTCGGGAACAGCGTGCTGGTCGTCGAGCACGACGAGCAGATGATGCGCTCCGCCGACTGGCTCGTCGACATGGGCCCGGGCGCCGGCGAGCACGGCGGCCACGTCGTCGCGGAAGGCCCGGCGTCGAAGGTCGAGCGGAACAAGGCGTCGGTCACGGGACAGTTCCTGTCGCGCGCACGGGAGATCGCCGTGCCCGAGCGGCGCACCGAGGACAACGGCTCCTTCTGGGTGCGCGGCGCGACGATGCACAACCTGAAGGACATCGACGTCGAGTTCCCGGTCGGCAAGTTCATCTGCGTCACCGGGGTCTCGGGCTCCGGCAAGTCGACGCTCGTGAACGAGATCGTCTACAAGGCGCTCGCCAACAAGCTGCACCGGATGCGCACGAAGCCGGGCGACCACGCGGGCTGCGAGGGCATCGAGTGCTACGACAAGGTGATCGACATCGACCAGTCGCCGATCGGCCGCACGCCGCGCTCGAACCCGGCGACGTACACGAAGCTCTTCGACCACATCCGCGAGCTCTATTCGATGACGCCGGAGGCGAAGGTGCGCGGCTACAAGCCGGGGCGCTTCTCCTTCAACGTTCGCGGCGGGCGCTGCGAGACATGCAAGGGCGACGGGCAGATCAAGATAGAGATGCACTTCCTGCCCGATGTCTACGTCCCGTGCGAGACATGCAAGGGCGCGCGCTACAACCGCGAGACGCTCGAGGTGCGCTTCAAGGGGAAGTCGATCGCGGACGTGCTCGAGATGTCGGTCGAGGAGGCGCTGCAGTTCTTCGCGAAGATCCCGAAGCTCCGCCGCCGCCTGCAGACGCTGCACGACGTCGGGCTCGACTACATCAAGCTCGGCCAGCCGGCGACGACGCTGTCGGGCGGCGAGGCGCAGCGCGTGAAGCTCTCCGCGGAGCTGTCGAAGGTCGCGACCGGCAAGACGCTCTACATCCTCGACGAGCCGACGACCGGTCTGCACTTCGCGGACATCGAGAAGCTGCTCGAGGTGCTGCAGCGGCTGGTCGACGCCGGCAACACGGTGCTCGTGATCGAGCACAACCTCGACGTGATCAAGCAGGCCGACTGGATCATCGACCTCGGGCCCGAGGGTGGGGAGGCCGGCGGCGAGATCGTCGCCACCGGGACGCCTGAAGA
>JBKOVW010000152.1:0-3197 GCA_046724095.1 Actinomycetota bacterium
CTGCGCCGAGCCGCGGCCGAACGTCTTCGTCAGCCCGCGGGCGCTGACGAGCGAGGACCCCACTCGCACCAGGATAGGCCCGCTGCTAGTGCGCCGGTGCGAGCGCTGAACACGCGGCGAACGCAGCCAGCGAAATCGTGCGGACGAGGAACCAGCACGCCAGCACCGGGACTCGCAGCACGACGGACACGACGGTGAGGCGTCTGTCGACCGCGCCGAGCGTCCGGAAGTCCGCGGCCAGGCGCGCCGCCGCTCGTCCGCTGACGATGGTCGCGGCGTAGCAGAGTCTGTAGGCGAATCGGCGACCGGGCAACACCGGGTCGTTTGTCCGATCGGCCGTCCAACAAACCGCCTAGGACCAGGTCACGAACATCGTCGCGTCCGAGGCCGCCGGCGGCACCCACGGCGGCGCGTCTTCGCTCATGCCGTCGCCGAGGTACTCGGCATCCCGGAGGGGCGATCGAGAGTCGGGTGCGCGGAACCGTGCTCCGAAGCAATCTGCTCCCGTATGCAACGAGCGCCTTGACGTACAAGAATTCAAGCGATAACTTGAATACGTGGCGAGCACCCAGGCGAAAGCGGCGTTGTTCGACGCGTTCGCGTCGGTGGCGCAGGCGCTCGGCAGCGGTCGACGAGCCGAGATCGTCGACGTGCTGGCGCAAGGGGAGCGCTCGGTCGACGAGATCGCGACGGAGATCTCGCAGAGCGTCGCGAACACATCGCAGCATCTGCGCGTCCTGGCCCGCGCAGGGCTGGTTCGCCCGCGCCGCGAGGGAACGCACGTCTTCTACCGCCTCGCGAGCGAACGGGTCGGCGATCTGTGGGCCGCCGTCCGCGACGTCGCCGTCCGCCACGTCGCCGAGGTCAGCGGGCTGGCCGACGAGTACCTCGGCGAGCGAGCCGAGGTCGAAGAAGTGTCGGCCTCGGAACTGCAGGAGCGCTTTGCGCGCGGGAACGTGGTCGTGCTCGACGTTCGCCCGGAGCCCGAGTACATGGCCGGCCACATCGCCGGGGCCCGCTCTGCGCCCCTGCCGACGCTCGCCACGGTCGCACGCGAGCTGCCTCGGCGACGCGAGGTCGTCGCCTACTGCCGCGGCCCGTATTGCGTCTACGCCGACGACGCCGTCCGGCTACTGCGCAAACAGGGCCTGAAGGCGCGCCGGCTTGACATCGGGTTCCCGGAATGGCGGCGCGCCGGACTGCCGATCGAGGAGGGCACGCACAACCCATTCCTGGCGCAGGCACTACCGAGAGGAGTGAACCGATGAATCCGAACAAAGCGCTCTGGGAAAAGGGCGACTTCACTCGCATCGCGGACACCATGCGAGCGAGCGGCGAGAAGCTCGTCGACAGCCTCGGAGTCACCGAGGGGATGA
Source organism: Actinomycetota bacterium (assembly GCA_046724095.1). Classification (GTDB taxonomy): domain Bacteria; phylum Actinomycetota; class Thermoleophilia; order Gaiellales; family Gaiellaceae; genus 3-1-20CM-4-69-9. The sequence continues at coordinate 1,377 of JBKOVW010000152.1, forward strand.
AGGTGCTGGACCTCGGGTCGGGCGACGGCACCACGGCTTTGCCCGCCGCGCGTCGGGGAGCCGACGTGCTCGCTGTCGACATCGCGAGCAACCTGGTCGAGGCCGGGAACGAGCACGCACGGAGCGAGGGCCTGACCACCATCTCCTTCCAGGAAGGAGACGCCGCGGATCTGGCCGAGCTCGAGGACGACAGCTTCGACCTCGTGGTCAGCCTCTTCGGGGCGATGTTTGCGTCGCGGCCGTTCGACGTCGCGAAGGAGATGGTCCGCGTGACCCGCCCCGGTGGCAGGATCGTGATGGGCAACTGGATTCCCAATGACCCCACGTTCGTGGCTCAGATCTTGCGGATCAGCTCCGCGTACTCGCCGCCGCCGCCCGACGGGTTCGTCAGCCCCATGACCTGGGGCATGGAGGATCAAGTCAGCGAGCGTTTCACGAGCGCGGGCGTTGCCGAGGAGAAGATCTCGTTCGAGCGGGACACCTGGACGTTCGACTACCCGGGCCCGCCGTCCGATTTCGTCGCCTTGTTCAGGAACTACTACGGCCCGACCATGAACGCGTTCGACGCTGCAGAAACCGACGGCCGCGCGGCGGAGCTACAGAAAGAGCTCGAGGTCCTGTTCGCGGAGCAGAACGCGAGCCAGAACAACCACACGTCCATTCCTGCGACCTTCCTCCGCGTCTCGGTAGCGACGTGACGTCCGCTTAGGTATCCCGGCGAGGACTGCCGCGTCGCCCGATGGTGACGAGCTGGCGCGAGCGGGCATGGTCGACCTGCAGCGTGGTGTGCTCGATCCCGAAACGCTGGTCGAGCATCCGCTCCAGCTCACGACGGACTCCGTGGCAGTCGTCGCCGGGCGCGACGAGAACGTGCGCCGACAGCGACGGAAAGTCCGACGCGATCTGCCAGACGTGCAGATCGTGCACCGACTCGACGTGCGGGTGCTCGGCGATTGCGCGCCCGATCTCCTGCGCGCTCATTCCCTCGGGCGCCATCTCGAGGAGCACGCGACCGGAGCCCCTGAGCAGCCCGTAGGCGGCCCGCAGCATCAGCGCGGCGACGGCGAGCGAGGCGATCGCGTCCGCGCGGACGAAGCCGGTGGTGATGATGATCAGCCCTGCGAGGGCAGTGCCGGTGAAGGCATAGAGGTCGGTGAGAATGTGCTGGAAGCTGCCCTCGACGGCCATGTTCTCGCGGTTCGCCTGTGCCAGCTGCCAGGTCGCGAGAAGGTTGACGGCGATTCCGGCGAGCGCGACGAGCAAAACGGTCCATCCGCCCGTCTGCGGAGGCGTGATCAGCCGATGGACGGCCTCGTAGACGATCAGGAGCGCGAGCACGAGCAGCGCCGCCCCGTTCGCCTGAGCGGAGAGGATCTCGGCTCGCTTGAGGCCGAACGTCAGGTCGCCGCCGGCGGGACGTGCGGCGAGCGTCAGCGCAAAGAGCGACAGTCCGATCGCCCCGGCGTCGGTGAGCATGTGCGCCGCGTCGGAGAGCAGCGCCAGCGACTGCGCGAGGATGCCCGCAACCACTTCCGCGGCCATGAAGCCGACAATGAGCACCAGCGCAATCGCGAGCCGGCGGCGATTGGTGTCCGGGCCGACACCGTGGTTATGCGCGTGAGCGTCAGCAGCAGTCACAGGTCTCTCCGCGCCAGCTCTCGACACCTTCGCGGGCGGCGACGCCGGCGATGACGAGCGCCGCCGCCGGGTCGGCCCACCACCAGCCGAAAAATGCGTTCGCGCCCAGGCCGACGAGCAGCGCAATCGACAGGTACGCGCAAATCATGTTCTGGGCGCCCTCGCTGACGGTCGCCGACGAGT
>JBKOVW010000348.1:0-13696 GCA_046724095.1 Actinomycetota bacterium
CGAGATGGCCGGCCTCTACGATCGCCACGTCGCCGTGAGGTTTGCCCTGGAGCCGAGTGAGGCCGCCGCAGGTTCCAGCTGCAACAAGAAGCCCCGCCGTAGCGGGGCTTTTCAGTGCGCCCGAGAGGACTCGAACCTCCACCCGGTAAAAGCCGGACTCTGCCCTCAACCTCGTTACGCAGGGGCTCGAATTGACCTATGTGTCCATTTGCAGGGATGTTTCCGCGGCGGAGGACACGACGGACGCATATCGCGAGGCGTTTGTTATCACGGCTGTTATCACGCCGACCAATTCAGATCTCAATTCTCCGGTGACTAGATGTTGATGTAGGAGGATCTGCTGCGCGAGCAGTGACCAAGGACCGGCAAACCGTCGACATCACAAGAATGGGCCGCCGGTTCGAGTCTGACCCCGGGCGTTACGGAGTCGACTTGCATCGCCCTCCGCACCTGTCGATCGCGTCCATAGCTCAGCGCTTCGGCGAGGTCAGGCGCCGGAGGGCGACCGCACCGCTACCGTCACGCGCGAGAACGCACAGACTTGACCCTCGTCATTGCGGTGCTCGATCGCCCACAGCCAGGTGTCGCCGTCGCTGGCGAGGACGCGTGCCTCTGAATGAACGGTTCCGCCATCGATCACGTGCACGACCGACGTGTCGTTCGACATTCCGAGCGCTCGCTTTCCTTGAGGCAGGACTGCCAATGCGGTTCCACGCGACGCGAGAGCCTCCGCAATCGATGCGAGGACACCGAGCGAGACGCCGCCCGCTCGCGTCAGGACTTCCGGGACGACTCGAACGCGTCCCCGCACGATGTCGCTCGGCTCCGTCGAGTCGCTTTCGAGCTCGAGGCCATACACCGCGTCGAAGCCATGTTCGAACGGCACGCGGTTCGTCATGCTGCAGCCTCTCGCGCCAGCACGGCGCGAACCGCGGCCGGCCACGGTGCGGGACGGCGCGACTCACGGTCGATAAAGACACCGACAATCTTGCCGGTGGCGACGAGGTCACCGAGATGGGTGAAAGTGAACTCGTAGGTGATCGATGTGCGGCCGAGATCGGCGACGATGAGTTCAACGACGACCTCGTCATTGAACCTGACTTCCCGCTTGAAATCGAACTCGATGTGCGCGCGGGGCGTGGCGCCAAACGTAATGTCGGCAATCCCATGGTCGGTGTGCAGCGCTGATTCTGCCGCCTCGGCAAGGCGCAGCAGGGTGGAGTAGTGGTAGATCCCGGCTGCATCGGTGTCCATCCACTCGATGCGGCGAGTAATGGTGGTCCCGACGTTCACGCGTCGTCGACTCGGACGACGACCGCCGCGCCGCTGTCGCCGGCCGCGCACCCGGTGAAGAGCCCCGTACCTCCCCCGCGCGAGGCGAGCGCATGGGCGAGTTCGATGATCCCGCGCTGGCCGGTAGGCCCCTGCGGGTGTCCGTAGACGAGGCTGCACCCGTACAGGTTCATCGCCTCGAGGTCGTAGCCCGTCTCCCTCGCGAACCAAAGGTCGTTTACGGCGAAGGGGTTGTGGGTCTTGACGGCGTCAATCGCGGAGAGATCCAGGCCGGCGTCCGCGAGGGCGCGTTCGGCGGCCGGGACCGGCGCCTTCGGCATCTGCGCCTTGGCGGCGCGGGCGAACCCCGTTGCCACGATGCGGACCAGCGGGCCGACGACGCCCAGCTCGCGAGCGCGTCCCGGCGCGATCACGACGAACCCCGCGGTGCCATCGGCGGGGTGGGTCTGCGAGCCGAAGCTGACCACACCGCCGTCTTCGACGGGCGCGAGCTCGCGGAGGTCATCGAGCGTGGTGGGGCGGACCCCGACGTCCTCTGTGAGCTCGGCCGGCTTGCGCTTCGTCCCGACCTCGACCGGGACCATGTAGCGCCGTTGGAAGCCGCGGTCGTCAGCGAGTGCATCCGCGTACTGCGCGTAGCGGATCGCTGTGACCTCGTCGAGCTGCTCCTTGGTGAATCCGGCTTCCTTGGCGACGATCTCGGCGGTGGCGACCATGGCCAGCCCGCCCCACGGGTCACGGGCGAAGTTGTCGAGTGTCCAGTGCTCCTGCTCGGGTGCTCCTCCGGGACGGCCGGGCGCTGGCCAGATGAGCTGGGGCGAGTTCGAGACCCGGTCGGTTGTGATCACCAGCCGCGCCCCGTCGCCATCCTCAGCCTGCGAGGCTGCCGCAGCATGGATGCAGGCAACAGAGGTCGCGCAGGCCTGGGCGATCCACGGGCCGGCCACGTGCTCGAACCCGAGCCGCGCCGCGAGCGTGGGGGGACCGTAGAACGACTCGCGCTGCGGGACGGTCTGGCCCAACACGAGTTCCTCGATCGGCCATTCGACGCCCGAACGCTCCAGTCCTCGCTGGGCCGCCGACTCGGCGAGGACGAGGCTATTGGTCTCCGCCGCGGGACCCTGCCAACGCGCGAATGGCGACGACCACGCCGCGCTGAGGGGAAAGCAGACGTCGTCGAACCTCATGCCGGCACTATCACGTCGTCCGGGAGTGGCTCGCTGTAGAGGCGCTCGACAGCGTCGGCGCGGCGCTCGCGCACGGTCCTCTGGTTGAGATACCCCTTGTCTGTGATCTCGCCGGCGTCGATGTCTGGCGGCTTTGCCAAAAGAAGCAGCCGCTCGATCCGCAGCGCCGAGCCGGCGCCCTCGTTCAGGTGAGTGAGGCAACGGGCTATGTGCGCCCGCAGGGCAGGGTCGTCGATGTCGTCGCTCCCGGTCACGCGCGCCGCCTCCACCGTGTTCAGCCACGCGAGCGCCGCGACGCATTCGCGGTCATGTCCGCAGATGACGGCGTCGTTGAGCACCTGCGCGGCCGAGACGAGCGCCGTCCGCAATTTGCCGACGTGGACCCACGTCCCCGTTATGAGCTTGAAGTCCTCGGCGAGCCGTCCGTCGAACATCAGCCCGCGGTTGGGATCGTCCGGGTCGACCAGCTGTACGGCGTCGCCGGTCCGGTAGAAGCCCTCCTCGTCGAACGCGGCTGTCGTGGCCTCCTCGTTGCGGTGGTAGCCCGGCGTCACGTTTGGCCCGAGAACGCGGATCTCCTGCTTGTCTCCGTGCGGGACCAGCTTGATCGCCACCCCGGGAATCGGGACGCCGATGCAGCCACACGCGGAGTCGGCGAAGTGCGCGCTCGTTGCGGCGGGGGCCGTCTCGGTGCAACCCCAAGACGCCGTCAGCGGCACGTCGTGATCGGCGACGTCGTCGGCGACGGCGCGCAACCGATCCCACAGGTCCGGCGGAAGCGCGGCGGCCGCGTAGAACATGAACCGCAGGCGCGAGAAAAAGGCCTCCGCGAAGTCGCGGTCCTGCTCGAGCCGTGGGGTGAGCAGCGCGTAGCCGGCGGGGACGTTGTAGTAGACCGTCGGGCGGGCATGCGCGATCGCGTTGACGCTGCGGTCGAAAAGGGGGGGCGCCGGCCGACCGTCGTCGATGAAAAGCGTCCCGCCGAAAGCGATCACCTGGCCGACGTTGTGGTTGCCTCCGAACGTGTGGCTCCAGGGAAGCCAGTCCACGAGTGTCGGCGGCTCGTCCTCCAAGAACGGCCAGATCTGCCCGAGCGCCTGCTGGTTGGAGCAGAGCATGCGGTGTGTGTTGATGACGCCCTTCGGCGCGCCGGTCGATCCCGAGGTGAATAGAACCTTCGCAACCGTGTCGGGCGTGACCTCGACCGGCTCGCCGGGCTCTGTATCGACCAGCTCGGGGAAGGAGATCGCGCCGCCCAACCGTCCGCGAGCGACGCACTGGATAGCGACATTTCCGCGTAACGCCTCGAGCGCCGACCCGTAGGGCCCGGCGTCGTCGGCGAACACCATGCCCGGCGAGCAGAGCTCGGCTATCCGACGGATCCGATTGTGGTCCTTGCTCATCAGGGAATACGCCGTGCTGATCGGCAGTATCGGGACGCCGGCATCGAAACAGCCGAGAGTTAGCTGCAGGTGCTCGAGGCTGTTGCCGGACAGCACCATCAGCGGCCGGTCGGGGCCAAGTCCGCGCGCGAGCAGCGCCTGCGCGATCCGGTTTGCGCACTCGGCGGCATCGCCCCACGTCAACTCGACCCATTCGTCTCCTGCGCGCTGCGCCGCGAGCACGCGGTCGGGGTGCTCCGCCGCGAGTCGTCGGAAGACATGAGCCATACTCGGCGCGTGCTCGCCCAGTGGGTCGGTGGATCGGAGCAGAACGGTGCCGTCCTCGCGCGGCTCCGCGACAACCCGCGGCGGCGCGAAGAGCTGGAGGCGGGTCGCCTGCATCAGTCACCGCTTCGCAGGACGACGGACTTCGACTCGGTGTAGTAGTCGAAGGCCTCCTCGCCGTGCTCCTTGCCGTACCCGCTGGACTTCCAGCCACCGAAGGGCAGCTCGTCATAGACCTTTGTACGCGAGTTGATCCACGTATAGCCCGCCTCGATGCGCTCTGCGGCCTGGCGTGCCCGGTGGAGGTCGCGCGTCCACACCGACGACCCGAGTCCGAACGGTGACGCGTTCGCGCGCTCGATCGCCTCGTCGAAGTCGCGTACTCGCCAGATCGGTAACGCCGGGCCGAAGACCTCCTCGACCTCCATCGGGCATCCGGTCGGCGGGTCGACGACGACGGTGGGCGAGTAGAAGAAGCCTCCGTCAAGCTCCGGATCGTCGGGGGGCTCGCCGCCTGTTGCAAGCGCGCCGCCCATGGCGAGCGTTCGCTCGACCTGGCCGGCAACCTCGTCGCGCTGTGCCGCGGTGTGCAGAGGTCCCATCTGGGAGCTCTCGGAGTCGCCGCGGCCGACTTTCAGCCGCGCCGCCTTTGAGGTGATCGCCTCGATGGTCTCGTCGGCGACCGACTCGAACACGTAAACGCGCTTGATCGCCAGACAGGCCTGGCCACAGTTGTAGAAGCGCCCCATGGACGCGGCGCTTGCCGCCGCGGCCAGGTCGGCGTCATCGCAGATGATCATCGGGTCCGAGCCTCCCAGCTCGAGCGTCACCCGTTTCGTGCCTTTCGCGGCGAGCGCCATGATCTGCTCGCCGACGGGCGTCGACCCGGTGAAGGCGACCTTGCGCACCGCCGGGTGCGTCACGAGCGCGGTGCCGGTGACCGACCCGCTGCCTGTCACGACGTTGAACGTGCCCGGTGGCAACCCGCCCTCGACCAGTAGTTCGGCGAAACGGAGTGTCGTCAGCGGCGTCGTCCCGGCGGGCTTGGCCACGACGGTGTTGCCCGCCACGAGCGCCGGGGCGAGCTTGTTGGATAGAAGCGTCGTGGGGAAGTTCCACGGGACGATCGCGCCCACGACGCCCAGCGGTCGGCGCAGGACGGTGCCCTCGACCCCGGGATCGAGGTTCGGCGTGTGGGCGCCGCGAAACGCCTTCGACAGGCCGACGTAGTGCATCAGCGTGTCGACGGCCTTTGTGATCTCGATGCGCGCGTCGCGCAGCGTCTTGCCCTGCTCGCGGGTGAGCATCGGGATCAGCTCGTCGAGGTGCTCCTCCACGTGGTGGGCGGCGCGGCCGAGGATCTCTCCGCGCTTGGAGACGGCAAGCGTGGACCACTCGAGATATGCCATCTGCGCTGAATGGACCGCGGCGTCGACGTCGGCTGCCGTCCCGGCGGCTACATCGGCGAACACGGTGCCGTCGGCGGGGTTGGTGACCGGCAGCGGATCGCCGCCGTTGCTGTGTTTGGCGCCGTCGATCCAGGCGCCGGCATAGGTGGTGATCGCGTCGGTTGTCATGCGCCCACGAAGGTTGGGCTGCGCTTGTCGGCGAACGCGGTCAGGCCCTCGTTGCCGTCCTGCGAGCTGAACAGCTCCTCGACCAGCTCGGCCTCGAGCTCCAGGCCGTCGTCGAGCGGCAGCTGGCCACCCTCGTACACGCAGCGCTTTATGTTGCGCAGGGCGAGCGCCGGGCCCGCGCCGAAGCGCTCCAGGTAGGCGTGGACCTGCGGCTCGTCCTCGAAGAGCTCGGCGATCAGGCCCCAATCGTGCGCCTGCTCGGGCCCGAAGGTCTTGCCGGTCAAGAGGAGGTCCATCGCGCGCGAGCTCCCGAGCATGCGAGCAAGGCGCTGCGTGCCGCCGTTGCCGGGGAGCAGGCCGAGCGTCACCTCCGGCGTTCCGAGCTTGTAGGACCCGGGCGTTGCGACGCGCAGATCGCAGGCAAGCGCGATCTCGAGCCCACCGCCAAGCGCGTGGCCCGCGATGTGGGCGACGAACACCTGCTTTGCTCCCGCGATCCGCCTGAAGGCGCCCTGGCTGGTGCGGATCATCTCCATATTTGCAGCGACGTCGCCCTCGAGGAAGCGCTTGACGTCGGCGCCTGCCGAGAAGAACTTCTCGCTGGCGCTGCGCACCAGCACCGCGCGCGCATCCGAGCCGACGGCGGCGTCGACGGCGTCGGCGAACTCGCGCATGAACTCGAGGTCATAGGAGTTCGCGGGCGGATTGTCGAGCGTGATGGTGCCGACGCCTTGGGTGGGCCCTTCGAATCTGACGGCCATCAGGCGAGCCCTCCCACCACAACGGACTTCAGCTCGACATAGGAGTCGAGCGCCTCGATGCCGTGCTCCTTTCCGAAGCCCGATGCCTTCACGCCGCCGAACGGCAGCTCGTCGTAGCCATAGTGGATCTGGTTGACCCAGGTCATCCCGGACTCGATCTCCTGTGCCGCCCGGTGGATGAGGCGGGCGTCGTGCGTCCAGATCGACGAGCCGAGCCCGTAGGGCGTGTCGTTCGCCCGCCGGATGGCATCGTCGAAGTCACGGAACCGGAGGACGGGCAACACCGGGCCGAAGACCTCCTCGCGCAGCAGCCGCGAGTCCTCGCCAGGCTCGGCCACGACCGCCGGCTCAAGGAAGTAGCCGGTGTCGCGGCCAGTCGTGCCGCCGCCGATCAGCAGCTCGCCGCCCCTGTCAACGCCGTCCTCGAGCTGGGCGACGAGCTCGTCGCGCCCGGCGCGCGTGTGGATCGGCCCCATTCGCAGCTTGGGTTTCTCGGCCTTGACCGCACCGTCACCGGGCTCGTAACGGCCGACGCGCTCGACGAGCTGAGAGACGAACTCGTCGTATACCGAGTCGTGCACAAAGACGCGCTTGCAACCCAGGCAGGCCTGACCCGCGTTCCAGTAGCGCCCGATGATCACAGCCTTCACCGCGGCGTCGACATCGGCGTCGGCGCAGATGATCACCGGGTCCGATCCGCCGAGCTCGAGCGTGACGCGCTTGAGATCCGGACCCGCGACGGAGACGACGTGGCGGCCAACCTCGGTCGAGCCGGTGAAGGCCACTCGGCGGACATCAGGATGACCGACCAGTGCATCGCCGATCGCCGCCCCGCTGCCGGTGACCACGTTGAGGACACCGTCGGGAACGCCGGCCTCCGCGAACAGGCGCGCGACGGCGAGCGTCGCCACCGGAGTCGTAGCCGCCGGCTTGGCCACAACGGTGTTACCAGCGGCAAGTGCGGGAGCGACCTTGGTGCCGAGCAGCGTGAGCGGGAAGTTGTAGGGCGTGATCGCGGCACAGACTCCCACCGGGCGGCGGATCACTAGCCCGTAGGCCGGGCCGAACGCGGAAGGAAGCTCCTGGTAGGCGCCGCGTACCTTGGTCGCCGCCTCAGCATAGAAGTGGATGCCGTGGGCGAGGTGGTTGACTTCTCCGATCGCCTCAGTGATCGGCTTGCCCTGCTCGGCGGTGAGCTTTGCCGCAAGTTCCTTGGCGTTCTCCTCGATCAGCTGCGCGACCTTGATCAGGATCGCGGCGCGCTTCTCGACATCCGTGGTCGACCATCCAGGAAAGGCGCGCTTTGCATTCTCGACGGCGAGCTCGATGTCGGCGACCGACGCGGCCGGGACCTCGTCGACGGTTTCCTCGGTGGCTGGGTTGACCACCTCGATCACCTCGCTCGCGGTGGCCTGGCGCCACTCTCCTCCGATCAGCATCTCGGGCATCGCTTCTCTCCTGACGTCGTCGTTTTCAGATGAGCGCGGCGCAGCCCGCAGGTCTCGCGGGAGGGCTCGCCGAATTCATGCTTGCCATCACAGTCGAAAGACTATATTATGTCGACCGTAAGTCAAGTGTCAATCGTCAGGAGGGCGCCACTGTGGTAGCCACGCCGGTTGAAGAGCTCGCTCAGTGGACCGAGGACCAGGTCCGCGCGCACCTCGACGCGGGCAAGCTGGTCGAGGGGCTGCAGCACATGTCCCCCGAGTACTTGAAGGGGATAAGGCGCATCCTGACCGTGTCGGCCGACACGGAATTCGTAAGTGCTCCGGCCTACCTACGAGCGGCCCAGCACGCACCGGCGCTCAACAACTTCGGCTCGGCGATGTCGATCGTCCAGGACGAACTCGCGCACGCCCACATCGGGTTTCGGCTGCTCGGCGATCTCGGCGTGGACATGGACTGGCTCGTGTACGAGCGCCCCGCCAATGAGTTCAAGTACCCCTACGCGTTCGACGTGCCGCTCAACTCATGGGTCGAGCTGGTCTGCGCCAACGCGCTGTACGACCAGGCGGGTTTCACCCTGCTGGGTGACGTGCACGAGTCGAGCACCTTCGGCCCGTGGAAGCGTGCGCTGGCCAAGGTGGATAAGGAGGAGACCTTCCATCTGCGCCACGGCCGCACGTGGCTGAAGAAGCTGGTCAAAGATCGCGAAGGCAAGGCTGAGGTCCAGCAGGCCGTCGACTGGATGTTCATCCTCACGCTCGAGTGGTTCGGGCTGCCGGATGATCTCAAGAAGCACTCCGAGCAGCTCGACTACGGCTTCAAGGGCAAGACGAACGACCAGCTGCGCCAGACCTGGATGGCCGCGGTCGTCCCATTCATGGAGGAGATCGACATCCGCGTCCCCGCTCATTGGGACGCCGAGGAGCAGCGTTACGTCATCGACTGCCCGTTTCCGGCCACGTTCGACGCCGAGAAGCGCGAGTGGATGCTCGATGACGGCGCGATCGCCTGGGAGGACGTGATGGTGCGCTGGCGCGGGCGCGGGCCGATGAACGAGGACTACGTCCATACGCTCCAGCGCGGCTACCAAACCACCCATTTGGGGAGGGCGCGATGAGCGGCGCCGAGCTCAGCGTCGGCGAGCGCGTCGAGGCGCGCATCTGGTCGTCACTGCGGGAGGTGGAGGACCCTGAGATCCCGATCTCCGTGGTCGGCATGGGCCTGATCGTCTCCGTGGCCTACCTTCCCGAGGAGCGACGCGCCGCGCTCGAAATCACCTTCACGGCGATGGGCTGTCCCGCAATGGAATTCATCGAAGAGGACATCCGCGGCGCGCTGCTCAAGGATCCGGAGATCGACAGGGTCGAAATCGATGTCGTGTGGGACCCGGTCTGGACCAAGGACCGCATCCGCGCCGACGCGCGCGAGACCATGCGGAGACTGGGGATCGCTGCATGAGCCGCTGGAGAGACACCGTCTGGGAGGTCTTCGCGCGCGAGGCGTACGAGGAGCCGCTGCACCACGTAGGGACGGTAACCGAGGCCGACGAGGACCTGGCACTCGTCTCCGCCCGCGCCATCTACGACGAGCAGCCCTGGATCCACATGATCATCGTGCCGCGATCCGAGATCCGGGAGGCGATCCGCGCATGAGCGCCACGTCCGCCCGCACCGATGCAGCTACCGCGACGATGATCTCACTGGTCAGCTCGCTCGCCGACAACAAGAGCGCCCTCGGCCGGCGCTTCGGCGAGTGGGCGGTCAGCGCTCCGACGATCGAGTCGGCGGTGGCCGCCGCCGCGATCGCGCAGGATGAGCTCGGCCACGCCCGCTCGACCTATCCGGTTCTTCAGAAACTCGGTGTCGACCGCGAGGAGGACGGGCTCGAAAGCTCGCGTGCGCTGGGTCTCCTCGCCTACGAGTGGCCGGACTGGGCATCCTTCATCGCCGCCAATCTCCTCGTCGACGGCATGCTCACTACGTTCGTCGCCAGTGCACGCGACAGTTGTATCGAGCCGCTGGCCCAGCGGGCGCGCAAGATCCTTCAGGAGGAGGGATCCCACAAGGCGCATGCCGAGGCGTGGACGCGGCGCATCTGCCGTTTGGGCGGCCCCGACCTCGAGCTCCTGCTGCGGCGGATCGATGAGATGTGGGATCAGGCGGCGCGCTGGCCGGGTCCGAACGACCACGTGGGGTACGTCGAGGCGGTGGCGCAGGGCATGGTCAGCTGCGGCCCGGACAAGATCCGCGAGCAGGTGCGCGAGTGGGTCAACGAGCTGCTGTTCGCGGAGGGTACGGCAGCAGCGCTGCGCGTTCCGACCGAGTGGTCCGACTGGGACGAGGCAACGCGCCGGTGAGCGAAGAGCCGCTCCGCTGTCCGTTCTGCAACTCGACGGACGTTGAGCTAGTCGCCCGTTGGGGCGGCCAGATCATCACCAGCCAGTGTCGCTGTCGAGCGTGCAACACGTACTTCGAGGCGGTGCGCGACGACTTCGCGGCTGGCGATGCGAGGCAAGCCACGCGCGCGCGGTGATGTTGAGCGCCGCGATCCTCCGGCACGGTTCCGCCGGCTCGTCGTTTCGTGCGGACCGTCGCTCCTCGGGGAGCGGTTAGAAAAAGGCGATGGCCGCGAATGCCACAGCCTCGGTGCTCAGAGAGCAGCGCGATGGGGTATTGACGGTGACGCTCAACCGTCCCGAGCGGCGCAACGCGATCGATGCGCAGATGCGCGAGGCACTCAGCAGCGCGCTCGATGACGCCGCCCTCTCAACGGATGTGCGCGCCTTGGTCATCACCGGTGCTGGCGGATCGTTTTGCGCCGGCGGGGATCTCGGGTCGTTCGAGGACCTGCACGACCCCCGCGTTTACAGGCACGTCAGCCAAGCCCTCAGCGATGTGATGGACTCGCTGGAGCGCCTCGAAAAGCCGACCATCGCAGCGATCGACGGCGTCGCTACCGGCGCGGGGCTCACCCTGGCACTGTGCTGCGACTGGCGCATCGGATCCGGGCGCACACGGATGCCGTTCCGCGAGGGCCGGCTGGGGCTCGTGCCAACGCACGGTGGCGTGACGCGAGTGGTCAAGCTCATCGGTCTTGCGAGGGCGAAGGAAGCGCTGCTGGGCGGCGGCGACCACGATGCGCGAGAGGCACTGCGGCTCGGGCTCCTCAACGAGATCGCGGAAGATCCCACCGCCGCGGCGCACGACCGTGCGCAAAGGATGTGTGTTCGCGGCCCGTTGTCCTATGGCGCTGCCAAGCGCCTGCTGCATCACGCCGCCGACACGGATCTGCGCAGTGCAATGCTCGCCGAGTCGCTTGCACAAACGGCCCTCCTGGGCAGCGAGGATCATCGCGAGGGCCTCGCCGCTGCGCGAGAGCGACGCCAGCCTTCCTTCCGCGCGCGCTGAGGTGGAGATCTGCTCGACGACACCGCCGGGCTAGGCGAATGAACGAGTGCTTCCTCCTCGACGCAATCCGGACGCCATTCGGGCGCTACGGCGGGGCGCTGGCTGGTGTCCGACCGGACGACCTCGCCGCCCACGCGCTCAGCGCGCTGCTCGATCGCTCTCCGGACCTGGAGCGCGAGCGGGTGGACGACATCATCTGGGGTGACGCCAACCAGGCCGGAGAGGACAACCGGAACGTTGGGCGGATGGCGGCGCTGCTCGCGGGCCTCCCCACATCGGTCCCCGCCGCGACGGTCAACCGTCTGTGCGGCTCGTCGCTCGAGGCGGCGATGCAGGCCAGCCGCGAGATCGAGACCGGCGATGCATCGATCGTGCTCGTGGGCGGGGTCGAATCGATGTCGCGGGCGCCATGGGTACTGCTCAAAAGCGAAAAAGGCTTCCCGCGCGACGACGAGAGGCTGCATTCGACGACGCTCGGCTGGCGAATGGTGAACCCGAGGATGCCGGCGCAGTGGACGATTTCCCTCGGCGCCAGCAACGACAGGCTCGCACGCCTGCACGGGATCTCGCGCGAGGCCCAGGACGCGTTCTCCATGCGCAGCCAGCGCAACGCGGCGGCCGCGTGGAACGAGGGCTTCTACGAAAACTGGGTGGTACCGGTTCCCGGCATCGACCTCCGGCGCGATGAGGGCATCCGGCCCGATACGTCGATGGAGGGTCTGGCCAATCTCAAGCCGGCCTTCTCGCCGGACGGCACCGTCACCGCGGGCAACGCGTCGACGCTCAACGACGGCGCAGGGGCGATGCTGCTGGCCGATGAGGCCGGCGCAGCTGCGATTGGCCGCGAGCCGATCGCCCGTATCGCCGGCCGCGGCGCCTGGGCGGTCGACCCGGATGTCTTCGGCATCGCCCCCGTCGAGGCGGCGAACACAGCACTGAGGCGCGCCGGGATCGCCTGGGCGGACGTCGACTGCGTCGAGCTCAACGAGGCGTTCGCCGCTCAGTGCCTGGCCGACATCGGCGAATGGCGCAAGCACGGCCTTGATCCGGAGAAGGTCAACGCGAACGGCGGCGCGATTGCGATCGGACATCCGCTCGGGGCCAGCGGAGTGCGAATCCTCGGCGGCCTGGCCCACGAGATGCGGCGCCGCGGCCACAAATGGGGACTCGCCGCTCTGTGTATCGGCGTCGGTCAGGGGCTCGCCGTCGTCTTGGAGACGCCATGATCACCCCCGCGGGCGGAGAGGACCTCGGTGTCTCGAGCTGGAGCTACGCCGCCAGCCGGCGCGCGTTCCCGCTGTTCTGGCTGTCGAGCAAGCGGAAGTAGTCCTGTGCAGGCTCGTTCCATGCCTCGTGCCGCTCCGTAAAAGCGCGGCGTGCTCTCGATCGTGGCCAACGGGCTGGCAGTATCTGCTCCGGCAGCTCGGGGTCCAGGAACGGGAACTTCCGCCACTGATGGACCAGCTCCGTCTGAGCGCGGAAGACCGCTTCCGGCGTATTCGGACGGAGCCGGCCGAATCGGTTGGCGAAGTCGCGGTAAGCCTTCGCGACGGCATCGAGATCCCAGGCGTCGATCACAACGCGCTCGGGGTCTCCGATCCTTCCGAGCTGGGCGCGAAACGAGAGCATCTCGGCCGCCGTCGCGCCGGACGCCATGCTTGCGAGCTCGTCCTCGCGCTCGACATGCGGCGTGATCCACATCCCGTTGCCGATCGAACCGAATCCCGCCCACGCAAGCTGCGTGCGAAGAACGTGACGCACGTCCCGCTGCTCCTCGGGCACGCGCAGCAGGACAAGCAGCCACCGACCGTCCCACGGCTTCGTCTCCCCGAAGCCGAAGATGCGCTCGCTCCCGCGGCGAAGCAGGTCGGCGGTGCTGGGGGTGAGGTAGACACGCGATCGCCGCCCACGGCGTTCGGTGCGAATCCAGCCCCCGTTGACGCTGCGTGAGAGCGCCTGGCGTGCGGCGTGCGTCTTGTAGCCCATCGCGTTCAGCGAACTCACGAGCGTCTCCTGCCACACACCGTCTCGTGCGCGGAGCACGTACTCGCCGAGCACGGTCAGCAGGATGCTGCGGGCGGCTGGTGCTCCTACAGCCCGGCGTCGGAGCGGATCATTCATGTTCTATTTGAGGCTAGCGGAGGGTTCAGCCGACTCATCTGTAGTACCGGAACAGGCCCTCGGCGACGAGCGCCGGACGGTCCTGGTCCTCGACCTCGATGGTGAACACCGCTTTCACCTGCACGCCACCCTCGAGCTCCGTTACCTCTGCGAGCTGCACGCGGCCACGGAACCTGGCGCCAACGCGGAGGGGCGCAGGGAAGCGAACCCGGTCCAGCCCATAGTTGATGCCGGTCG
>JBKOVW010000341.1:0-4124 GCA_046724095.1 Actinomycetota bacterium
AGATTGTGGGCCTTCAGGCGGATCAGGATGCGCGGCGCACGCACGAACGTCTCCCAGTCGACCGCGAGCTGGGGGCGCTCCTGCGGGCGTGACACGTGCAGTCGTACGCAGCCGGTGCTGTTGCCGGCTCGGTAGCAGTCCTTCGGCTCGGCGCCGACCCATGCCTTCGCGCCGATGTCGTCGAAGTCACCCGCCGGGAGCGGCACGTCGATCGTCCGCTGAACGTCGCCGGACATGTCCGGCCCGAGCGAGGCGCCGTAGAGCTCCTGTCCCGGCCGGCCCTTGCGTCCGAGCTGTTCCACCTGGACGGCGAGGTGATCCGTCGAGCGCAGCCCGCTGGCCTCGACGGCGACGGTGACGAGCGAGCCGTGCTTCGCGGTGAGCGTGATGCTCGGCTGCGGACGGTCACCCCATGTGCGCACGCCCGCGTAGACGGTCAGCACGAGACCGCTGCCGAGCACGACGAGCCCCAGGTAGAGCACACGCCGCTCGCCATTCGAGCCCTGTCGAAGCCCGAAGGCGGCGACTGCCCCGAGGAAGACGGCGAGCGCGGCGCACGCGAACGAGGCGAACGTCGCCCACGGATGGTTGCGCGCCATCCGACCGACCAGGTCGCCGGTGATCGCAAGCGCCGTCAGCAGCGCGCCAAGTGCCGGAAGCGCAGCAAGCAGAAAGCGCGCAGCGCCCTGAGCGTCCTTCCCAACAGGGAGGAACCGCGCCATGCCCGACCACGCTACGCCGCCGACGTTACGAAACGTTCAGCAGACAGTGTGGAAACGAGAACAAAGAAGCCGCAGCGTAAGCCAGCGCGAAGCGCGCTTACGCTGCGGCGAACTGATGCGACGCGAGCACGCGCAGCATGCTCGCGCCGCACGGAAGGAGACATTCGCCAAGCAGCAAGGAGCGTGCGAGCTTTGCTCGCACGCGTTTCGGCGCGAAGCGCAGTACACAAACCAACGAGCCCCGCCCCTCGGCAGAAGAGGGCGGGGCTCGTGGTCCCTTGGAGGGGGAGCTAACGAGCTAGCTCGAAGAGCTAGCTCGTTATTTCTTGGTCCATTTCTCGACGTTCCAGGTCGGGCCCTGGCTCGTCGGGTTGTCCACGAGGCCGCCAATCGACGTCTTGTAGACGAAGTACGTCGGCCGCTGGAATAGCGGGATCATCGGCACGTCGTTCCCGAGCTGCTTGCCGACCTTCTTGATCAGCGCGAGACGCTTCGCGTCGTTCAGCTCACGGTCGGACTGCTGGAGCCACTTGCTGACGCTCCGGTTGCAGTACTCCGTGTAGTTGGCGGCATTCCCGCACGTGAAGTTCGAGACCACGTAGTGCGGGTCGACCGTCACGAGCTGGGTGAACATCGCGAGGTCGAAGTCATGGGCCGGCAGCTTGCTGCCGAACAGCGTCCCGGCGGGCACGAACGCGTTGCGGAGCTGGATACCCGCCTTCGCGGCCTGGTCCTGGAAGATCGTGAACGCGAGCGTGCGGAGGGCGTTCCCCGTCGTAGAGGCGAAGTCGAACGACACCTTCGTGCCGTTGCACGTGTAGATACCGTCGCCGCCCTTCGTGCAGTTGTGCGCGCGCATCATGTTCGCGACCTTCGTCGGGTTGTAGTTCCACTTGCCGTAGTCGTTCGAGTAGCCCTTCTCGCCCTTCAACCTGACGATGCTCTGCAGCGGACCGACGCTCGGGTTGAGCGTGCCGTAGAGGGCCTTCGCCGCAGCCGCGCGGTTTACGCTTGTGATCAGCGCTTGCCGGAGCCACGCCTGCTTGGCGAGCGGGTTGCCGTGGGCGCCCTGCTCGATCTCGATGTGCTCGTACTGGAGGCCGACGTGCGTCTGGATCCGGAGCCCCGCCTGGTTGCGCAGATCGGCCAGCGCAAGCTGAGGCTGCGGGTAGATCGCGTCGACCTCACCCGAGCGGATCGCCTGGATCTCGGAGTTCGTGTTCGTGATGAAGCGGAACACGATCGAGTCCAGCTTCGCCTTCTTCCCGTACCAGCCGCGGTTGTTCCGCTGCAGGGTGATGCCCGAGCCGCGGTCGAACTTCGTCAGCAGGAACGGCCCGTCACCGATCGGGGCATTGCCCTTCTTCGGGTTGCAGATGCAGTCGTTCCACACGGTCAGCATGTCCGTGCCCGCGAGTGCGTGCTGTGGGAGGACGTAGGCGAACAGATTGCGCCACGCGGCGAAGTTTCGCTTGTACGTCACCTTGACGACGTACTTGTTGCCGGCCACGCTCTTGATGTCCTGCCACCCGAACGGATCGATGTGATCCTTGTACTTCGGGTTGATCGCGGTCTGCCAGGTGAACTTCCAGTCCTTGCCGGTGACCGGAACGCCGTCGCTCCACTTGGCGTTCTTGCGCAAGTAGTACGTGATGCGCTGCGGCCTCGTCTGGAACTTGTAGTGGGTGATCAGGTCTGGGGCATAGGTGAACTTCGGCGTAAAGATGAACGCGCCTCGGATCACCGGCGTCTGGAACACGACGTTCCAGAACGCGTTGCAGTCCACATCCAGGATCAGGTTCAGGCACCAATCCGGACCGCCGCCCTGCTCCGCCCCGAAGACCAGCGTGCCGGCGCTCTTTGCCGAGGCACTGTCTGGCCCACTTACTCTCGCCGAGCCGGTGGCCGCGAGCGCGAGCGCTGCGAGCACCGCCCCGGCCAAGAGCCAGAGCTTCCGTCGATGCATCTATCCCTCCTTCTCAGGCCTCGATCTGCGAGCCCGCGCGCGAGCGCACACCTGTCGAGTCGAGGCGCATTACGCGAACGGAGACTCGGGAACGCGCAGCCTGTTAGCGCGCATAACGAGGTCGAATCGGCCGATTCGTCGAAGCGCGCACGAAAACATCGAAGGCGCACGGAGGAGTGCGCCTTCGACACGGAAGTGAAGTAGCTGCGTCGACGCCGAATGCGAGACGTGAACGCACTCCATCGAACATAACCGCGCGTTGCGCGCCGAAGTGCGCGAGTTTCTTATGGCGGGTTTCGCGCTTGCGATTGGCGCTCAGCGCTGCGCGCGTGCGAGCTGCGGCACGTCGTGATGCCTCTCGAGCGCGCGCTCGGCCCAGATCCGTGAGACGACGCGGCGGGTGGCCTCGATGAAGGTCTGCAGCCAGGGGGCGTCGGCGAGGTTGCGCGTCCATGCGAGGCCGATGATGCGCGGCGGCAGTGCGGGCTCGAACGGGCGCACCGCGAACGAGCCGGTGAGCAGCTCGGCCGCAAGTCTCGGAATGAGGGCGGCGCCGAAGCCGGCCGCGACGAAACCCTGCACGACGTTGTTGTCATCGGAGCGCAGGACGAAGTGCGGCTCGATGCCGTCCGCCCGGAGCTGGTCGATCACCCGCTGCGTGCTGCCGGAGGTCTTGAAGCCGATCAGGTTCAGCCCGCGCAGGTCGACGGGCTGCAAGGGCTCGCACGTCGCGCTGCGCCGCGCGTGGCGCGGCATCACGAGCACGTATTCGTCCAGCGCGAGCGGCTCGGTCTTCAGGCCACCTTCGAAGCGCAGCGGCAAGTCGACGAACGACGCGTCGATCTCACCCCGGTCGAGCGCGGCGACGAGCCGTGTGTCGCCCGGGCTGTTATCGAGCACGACCTCGACGTGCGCCGCGCGGCGCTCGAGCTCGCGCACGACGTGGGGGAGAAGGAGCGACGAGACGGTCTGATAGGTGCCGATGCGGATCTGCACCTTGCCGCTGCCCGCGCTCAGCTCCGACGCGGCGGTCGCGAGGCTCGCCTGCACCGCGCGTGCGTGGACGAGCAGGCGCTTCCCGGCTTCCGTCAACGTCAGCGGCTGGGACACGCGCGGCCGGTTGACGAGCTGCGTGCCCACGATGCGCTCGAGGGCGGCGAGCTGCTGGCTGACGGCCGGCTGCGAATATCCGAGCCGGCGCGCGGCGCCGTGGAACGACGCTTCCTCGGCAAGGGCTTGCAGCGCAGCAAGATGGCGGACTTCGATGCCGTGCCAAGCGCTCCGCCCCACGCCTTCGGTCATGTCTTCTCCCTTAGCTGCGCCGCCTCGAACCAGAGGGATATCTAGCCCGATATCGATCGGACGCTTCGCCCGCGCTTTAGTTAGTGAAGCGACGTTGTGAAGTGCGATTCGGGTCGCTTATCGCTGCATAAGCG
>JBKOVW010000091.1:0-13218 GCA_046724095.1 Actinomycetota bacterium
TCCAAGGAACGCGTCCAGTTCGGCATGCCGATCGCCATGAACCAGGGCGTCAACTTCATGATCGCCGACATGGCGACGAAGATCGAGGCCGCGCGCCTGCTCTGCTGGCAGGCCGCGTGGATGATCGACCAGGGCATGCGCGCGACGCTGCAGTCGTCCTACGCAAAGCGCTTCGCGGCCGACATCTGTATGGAGGTCACGACCGACGCCGTGCAGGTGCTCGGCGGCTACGGGTACATGAAGGAGTATCCCGTCGAGAAGCTGATGCGCGACGCGAAGCTCTTCCAGATCTACGAAGGCACGTCGCAGATCCAGCGGCTGGTCATTGCTCGTGAGCTTCTAATGCCGCGTGATTGAGTTCGAGCCGCGTGATTGAGTTCGAGCGTGTCGACCGGTCATTTCGGACGCATGTCCGGCGAAGCCGGACAGGCTGAGGTCGGCGCCGCAAGCGGCGCCGAGGCCGCGTGATTGAGATCGACCTCTCGGGTCGTGTCGCTCTCGTCACCGGAGGTTCACGCGGGCTCGGCCGGGCCGACGCACTGACGCTCGAGCGCGCGGGCGCCGAGGTCGTCGTCGTCGACATCGCGGAGGAGAACACGACGTTCACCTGCGACGTCACCGACCGTGCGCAGGTCGACGAGGTGGTCAAGCGCACCGTCGGGGAGCACGGCGCCGTCGACATCCTCGTCAACAACGCGGGCACGCTCGACCACCTGGGGCAGTTCGGCGACCAGCAGCCGAAGCTGTGGGAGCGCGACCTGCGCGTCAACCTGACCGGCGCGTTCAACTGTGCCCAGGCCGTGTGGCCGCACATGCAGGAGCGCGGCTGGGGCCGCATCGTGAACATGGCCTCGGTCGCGGGAACGCTCGGCGGCTTCGGGCAGGCGAGCTACTCGACGACGAAGGCGGGGCTACTCGGCCTGACCCGGACGCTGGCGCTGGAGGGCGCGCGGCACGGGATCACCTGCAACGCGATCGTCCCCGGCGTGATCGGAACGGAGGCGTTCGGCTTCGTCGCGCCCGAGATGCAGGAGCGGATGATCAAGCGCACTGCGCTCCGCCGCCTCGGCGAGCCGCAGGACGTTGCGAATGCGATCGCCTTCCTCTGCTCCGACCTAGCTTCGTACATCACCGGTGTTGCGCTGAACGTCAGCGGCGGCATCGAGCTGTTCACGTTCTGATCGAGCGGAAGATCGTCTCGACCCACCTGAAAAACGTCACGGGAGCCCGCCAGAGCCCCGGCTAGACTGGGGCGTCTTGCCCGCCCGGCGAAGAACGTTCCTGGATCGCAGGCGGCCTCGACGCCGCCCTCGCACGCGCGCACGACGCCGCGTCCTTTGGCTGCGGACCGCAATTCTCGCCGCCATCGCCGCGCTCGCCGCGATCGTGCTCGGGCTCGCCTTCGCCGGCAGTCCGAGCCGGATTGCCGACGGCGTGCGCATCGCGGGCGTCGACGTCGGCGGCGAGACGCCGAAGCAGGCCGAGCGGATGCTCAAGCAGAAGGCGGACTCGCTTGCGTCGGTGCCCGTGACCTTCCGCGTGGGCCCGCAGGTCTGGCGCCTCGAGCCGCGACGGCTCGGCATCGAGGTCGACTGGGCGGCCGCAGTCGACGCGGTGCGCCGGCAGGGCCAGGGCTTCGGCCCGCTACGCGGCTTTCGTCGACTCGACCTGCGCTTCTTCGGTGCCGACGTCGCGCCGCCGACCCAGGTGTACGACGCGGCTCTCCGCTACTGGCTCGACCGGATCGAGCGCGCCGTCAACGCGCCGCACAGGGACGCGGCAATCGTCCTCCACGGACTGACGCCGGCGATCGTGCCGGGCCGCACCGGGCAGGTGCTCGACCGCCATGCCGCGACGGCGACGATCGTGCGCGCGCTCTCCGGCCTGAGCCGCGAGCCGGTCGGACTGCCGGTGCGCGTCGACCGCCCGAAGGTGACGGCGAGCGGCTTGACCGTCCCAAAGGCGCAGGTGCGCACGGCGCTGTCGGCGCCCGTCCACCTGACGCTCGGCGACACACGTTGGAACCTCCGGCCCAGGCGCATCGCGCAGCTGCTCGAGCTCCCCGCTGACGGTAGGCGCGACCTCCACGTGGGCGGCAAGAGGGCGAGTGCGTGGTTCACCGCGCTCGCGAAGCGTGTCGACCGCGAGCCGGAGGACGCAACGTGGGCGATCGGCCAGAGCGGCATCCGCGTCATCCCCGACAAGCCCGGTTACCTGCTCGACGTGCCCCACAGTGCGACCGCTCTGCTGCACGCGGCGCTGGTCACCGAGCCGACGCTGCGGTCGGCGAAGCTCGCCGTCGAGACGAAAGCGGCCGCCCGTTCGACGGAGGAGGCGCGCGCGATGCAGATCAGGGGGCTCGTCGCGAGCTATCAGACGTTCTACGGGGGCGACCCGAACCGCATCCACAACGTGCAGCTCGTCTCGCATCTGGTCGACGGCCACGTCATCGCGCCTGGCGCAACGTTCTCCTTCAACGAGGCGACCGGCGCGCGCACGGCGGACAAAGGCTTCAAGGAAGCTCCGGTGATCATCAACGGGGAGCTGCAGACAGGGCTCGGCGGCGGTGTCTGCCAGGTCTCGACCACGGTGTTCAACGCGGCGTACGAGGCGGGCCTCCCGATCGTGTCGCGAACGAACCACGCTCTCTACATCAGCCACTACCCCCAGGGCCGCGACGCGACGGTCAACTATCCGGACGTCGACCTGAGGTTCACGAACGACACCGGCCACTGGCTGTTGCTGCGCACCTGGGTCGGATCGTCGTCGCTGACCGTCGCCCTCTATGGGACTCCCGTACACCGCCGCGTTGTGAGCGAAGTGGCGCCGCTGGTGACGACAGGCCCGATCCCGACGAAAAACGTTCCGGACCCGTCGCTCTACGTAGGCCGGAAGTCGGTCGAGGAGGCCGGGTCGCCGCCGCGGAAGACCAGCGTGCACCGGCGCGTGTACAGCGCGAGCGGCAAGCTGCTCTACGACACCGTCTTCTACTCGTCCTACGTCGGCGAGCCGACGGTCGTCGACGTCGGGACAAAACCGCGTCCGCAGGCCACGACGACCACGACGACCACGACGAGCACCACCACGACGACGACGACTTCGACGACTACGACTACGCC
Source organism: Actinomycetota bacterium (assembly GCA_046724095.1). GTDB lineage: Bacteria > Actinomycetota > Thermoleophilia > Gaiellales > Gaiellaceae > 3-1-20CM-4-69-9. The sequence continues at coordinate 3,120 of JBKOVW010000091.1, forward strand.
GAAGAAGCCGCCGACGAAGACTCAGCCGTAGCTATAGCGTCGGCGAGCGCCTGCGGGATGCGCGTCGGCCGCAGTGTCTTCGCGTCGACGCACGCGTGCGACGTCCAGCCGTCCGCGATCACCTCGCCGCCGCGCGTCACCTCGTAGTCGAAGCGGAAGCGCGCACCGCGCAACTCGCCGACCCGAGCGTGGATCTTCAGCCGGTCGTCGAAGTGGGCGGGCAGGCGGTAGCGGACGTGCGACTCCAGCACGAACGACTCCAGGCCTGTCTCGCGGAGTGCGGGATAGCCCCCCGCGAACTCCTCGAGATACGCGATCCGCGCGATCTCGAACCAGACCAGGTAGTTGGAGTTGTGCGCAACGCCCTGGGCGTCGGTCTCCGCGAAGCGCACGCGCACGTCCGTGCTGAAGCGGAACCCGCTCATCACGCGGCACTCTACGGCGGTGAGCGAGCTCGCCACCTTGCTGCGTGAGCGGCAGCCGTGTGTCGTCCTGACGGGCGCAGGGGTCTCGACCGAAAGCGGCATCCCGGACTTCCGTTCGCCGACCGGGATCTGGACGCAGTACGACCCGATGGAGTACGCCACGATCGATGCGTTCCGGCGCGACCCGGAGAAGGTCTGGGACTTCTACGCGCTTCGCCTCGAAGCGCTCGCGCAGGCCGAGCCGAACGCCGGCCACCTCGCCCTCGCCGAGCTCGAGCGGCGCGGGCTCGTGCGCGCCGTCGTGACCCAGAACATCGACGGCCTGCATCAGCGCGCCGGTTCGCGGGAAGTCATCGAGGTGCACGGTTCGATCCGGACCGCGACCTGCCTCGCCTGCGGCGAGAAGGCGCCGCTCGACCGCGCGATGCCGCGCTGCCCGCGGTGCGGCGAGATCATGAAGCCCGGCGTCGTGATGTTCGGCGAGCTGCTACCGCCCGGAGCGATGGAGCGGGCGACCGAGCTCGCGCGCGAGGCCGGCCTGCTGCTCGTCGTCGGTTCGGCGCTCGAGGTCTACCCGGTCGCCGCGCTGCCTGAGGAGACGCTCTCGGCGGGAGGCGCGCTCGCGATCGTCAACCGGGGCTCGACCGGGTACGACGAACGCGCCGACCTGAAAATCGACGGTGGCGCGGGGGAAACGCTCTCTACGCTGCTGCGCGCTTGATTGTCTTTTCGTCCAGCAGCCGCTGGCAGCCGGAGCAGACCTTGCGCTCAACGTGATACGGAACCCCAGCACGCTGCCGGATCGCATGGATCGTGATCGTGCTGTGCTTGTGACGCTTGAGGGTCATTCCGCCTTCTCAGGGTAATAGGACGTTCGGCCGCCTCAACTTGTTGTCGGCAATGCGTCACCACACCTTCACCACTTTCACCCTTCTGCTTGTGCTCGCCGCGGGCTGCGGAGAACAGCCGACGAAGCACGCTCGGCCGGCGACGCGGCCGGAGCGGACGTGCACCGCCGGCGCGTTCCACCGCCTCGGCTCGGCGAGGCTCGCTTACGCGGCGATCGTCAAGTCACGCGCGGCCGTGTCTTCCCGACCGGGGGCCCGCGCCTTCGCCCGGTTCGGGCGGCTGAACCAGAACGGCGTGCCGACGATCTTCGCGGCACGAGGTCTCCGGGTCGACCGCCGCTGCCGGCCGGCGTCGTACCTCGTGCAGGTCCCGCGCCGGCCGAACGGCGTCACAGGCTGGGTTCCGGCGCGCCAGGTGCGTCTCGAGCGGGTGCACACGCGAATCGTGGTCGACCTCTCGCAGAGGCGGGTCGTCCTCTACCGCGACGGCCGGCGGGTGCTGACCGCGACCGCGGCGATCGGGTCGAGCGCCACGCCGACGCCGACCGGCAGCTTCTACGTCAACCAGCGCCTGATCCCGACCGACCCGAACGGGCCGTTCGGGCCGGGCGCGGTCGGGATCTCCGCCTTCTCGAACGTGCTCACGGGCTGGACCCAGGGTGGGCCGATCGCGATTCACGGGACGAACGAGCCGTGGTCGATCGGCAAGGCCGTGTCGAACGGATGCATCCGGCTCCCCAATGCGACACTCCGCCGAGTGTTCGCACAGGCGCTGAGCGGCACGCCGGTGCTGGTCCGCCGCTAGGGAAGCCGCAGCCGCGCCCAGACGCCGGCGTGGTCCGACGGCCAGAGCCCTCCGAGGCGATCTGCGGGTCTCTGGCCGACGATGCCTGCGGCGACGGCGCGGAACCCGTTCTTCAGGAGGATGTAGTCGATGCGGCTGTAGAACGGCCCCCCGACCTGGCGCAGGTCGTCGCCATGGCAGCAGCTGAGACCGACGTCGTTGGGATGCGCCTGCGTCCATGCGTCCCGGAAGCCCAGCGCCAGCAGGTCCGCGTGCGTGGTCGTTCCGGTCCCGTCCGCGCGCGAGTTGAGATCGCCGAGGAGCACCGTTGGGAGCCGCGAGGCGCTCAGGGACTCCCCGAGCTCCTTGCCCTGCGCGACCTGCGACACGTCGTTGAAGGACTCCAGGTGCGTCGTCGCGACTCTGAACCGGCGTCCGTTCTTGCTCGCGTCGGCGACGATGTAGCCGCGCTTCGCCACGACGAGGCCGCCGAAGAGCGGCGTCGTCGTCGTGTACTGAGCCTTGCGGACGGCCCGGATCCGGATTCCGGAGTCGGTGCGCACGAGCAGGCCGTCGCGGACCGTGAGGCGGATGTCCATCGTCGGCGGATTGCCGCTCGGCAGCTCCGCGTCCGTCCATGGCGCGATCGCGACGAAGCGGTAAGCGAGGTGCCGCGCGGCGAGCGCCCGGCGGAGCTCGCGCGCGTAGTCGAGGACGACCTTCGTCGCCGGTGTGACGGTGAAGTCCGCCGGCGTCTGCGTGCGGTAGAGCGTGAGCTCCTGAAGGCCCACGAAGTCCGGCTTGACGGCAACGATCTCGCGTGCGATCGCTCGTGCGCGTACCGGAAAGTCGTTCGCCTGAACCTGCGCCCAGCCTGCCGCGACCGCCGCGAACGCCTCGGGCGCCGACTTCGCCTTCACGATCGGGTCGAGGTTCGCGCCGAGGTAGAGGTTCCGCGTCATCACCTTCAAAGTCAGCGGCGGCTGCTTCGCTCCGCCTGCGAAAACTGCCGCGAGCGCGACCACGAGAGCGGCGGCCTTCACCTATGGCACGATACGCCCGTGGCTCGACCCAAACAAAGCATCGTGGATCGGCTCGCCGACCTCGGCGAGGAAGCGATCCAGCGGATCGGCAATGCGCCCGGCGGGGACCGCGTGCTCGCTGCGATGGCGGGAACCCGCGACCGGCTGGACGACCTGCAGAAGCGCGTTCGCGGCCTCGAGGAGCTCGACAAGCGGGTCGCGGCGGTCGAGCGGCGGCTCGACAAGCTCGAGGGCAAGGGGAAGCCGGCGACCACGACGACGCGCAAGTCGTCAGCGTCGTCGACTCGGAAGAGCCCCGGCTCCAGCTAGGGCACGCGCACGCGCAGCGCCTGCGGGATGAGCTCGAAGCGGGCGGGCGTCGTTCCCGGCTGCTCGCCGTCGAGCACGACCGGCACCGCCGGGGCTGCGTCGACCGCGACCGCGGCTCCGTGGAGCACGTCGATCTTCGGGTGCGAGAGGTGCTTGCCGCGGTAGATCTTCGGGAAGGTGCGGACGAAGTCCGCCTTGGTGACGTCGCCGATCAGGAGCACGTCCAGCCTCCCGTCGTCGGGCTCGGCTTCCGGCGTCACCCACATGCCGCCGGCCGCGTAGTCGCCGTTCATGACGAGCACCTCGAACATCTCGCCGCTCCGTCGCTCGTCGTCGATCTGCACGGTCACGTCGGCGCTCTTCCAGGAGGCGAAGACCGCGAGCGTTGCCGCGAAGAACGAGATGCGGCCGCCGAGTGCCTTCGACGACCGGTTCGCGCGGCGTGCGATCGCTCCGCTGATCCCGGCGCCGGCGAAGTTCGCGAAATAGGCGCTCGCCTCGGAGCCGTCCCACGAGCGGTAGCCGGCGCGGCCGACGTCCAGCGTGCGCGGCCGGCCGTCGCGGGCGACCGCGAGCGCCGCGCCCACCTCGGACGGGATCCGCAGGCTGCGGACGAAGTCCTTGCCCGTGCCGCGCGGAAGCACCGCCAGCTCGACGTCGCCGGCGCCGATCGCGCCGTTGACGACCTCGTGAACCGTCCCGTCGCCGCCGACGACGACCAGCAGTTCCGCGCCGTCCTGGATCGCCCGGCGCGTCAGGTCGGTGAGCTCGCCGGGCCGCTCGGAGAACAGCGCGTCGCCCGTGACGCCGGCGGAAGCAGCGGCCCGGGCGATCTCCGGCCAACGGCGCCCCGTCGAGCCGTTCGCCGACGCCGGGTTGACGAGGAAGACGGTCTTAATGCTTCTCGCCGGCGGTGACGGTCGCGAGCGCGACGCGCGTCATGCGGTCGACGGCGGCCCGCAGCTCCTCGTCGGTGATGCGCTTGAACTCGCCCTCGACCACGATGTCGCTGACGGTCAACAGGCAACCCGCCTGCACACCCCGAAGCGCGCCGACGGTGAAGAGCGCGGACGCTTCCATCTCGACGGCGAGAACGCCGCGCTTCGACCACCGCTCGTACTGTCCCTCGTCGGGGTTGTAGAAGACGTCGCTCGAGACGATCGGGCCGACGTGCATGGACTGGCCCATCTCCTTCGCCGCGTGAACGGCGCCGTGGATCAGCTCCCAGTGCGCCGTGGGGCAGTGCGGCTCGCCGCCGACGAGGTGATCGGCCGTCCGGTCGTCGGCGACCGCCGAGAGCGCCACGATCAAGTCGCCGAGCTCGTGGTGGGCCTGCAGCCCGCCGCAGGTGCCGACACGCAGCAGCTTCTTGACGCCGAGCTGGATCAGCTCCTCGAAGACGATCGTCGCGCCGGGGCAGCCCATGCCCGTTCCCTGAACCGAGACCGGCTTGCCTTCGTAGGTTCCCGTGTACCCGAGCAGGCCTCGCTCCGAGTTCCGCTGCTGGACGTCGTCGAAGTACGTCTCGGCGATGTACTTCGCGCGCAGCGGGTCGCCGGGGAGGAGGCAGGCCTCCGCGTACTCACCCGGCTCCGCTCGAATGTGGATCGGCATGGAGGGCAACCCTAACCCGTGACACGATTGCGTCCTTGACGAAGCCGTTCGACCCCGACCTCGACGAGATACTCGCGTTCTGCGCGCAGGACCCGGTTGAGCGCGTGTTCCTCGAGGACGTCGCGCGCCGCCGGCTCGGCCGCTTCACGGCGTTCAAGGACAACGGGTCGCTCACGGCGCTCTGCCATGTCGGTGCGAACGTCGTTCCCTCGGGAGCCGATTGCGGCCGCTTCGCCGCGGTCGCAGCGCGCGGGCGCGCCCGGATGATCATCGGCGACGAGCTCGCGGTGACGGCCCTGTGGGACGACATGGCGGGGCTGATGCCGCCGCCGCGGGACGACCGGCCCGGCCAGCCGGTGTACGCGATCTCCGACCCGCCGGAGCCCGGCGACACCGGCCTGCGCGCAGCCACGGGCCGTGATTTCGAGCTGCTGCTGCCGGCGTGCGCGGCCGCGCACGAGGAGGAGATCGGCGTCGACCCGCTTGCGCGCGATCCGGACGGGTTCCGCTGGCGCACGCACTCGCAGATCGAGGAGGGGAGGTCGTGGCTCTGGGTGGAGGACGGCGACATCCGCTTCAAGGCTGAGGCGTCCGCGTGGACGCCGTCCGCGGTGCAGGTGCAGCAGGTGTGGGTCGATCCGGCGGTGCGGAACCGAGGCTACGCCAAGCGGGGAATGCGCGACCTGTGCCGCCTGCTGCTCGGCGAGGTCCCAGCCGTCTGCCTGTTCGTCCGTCCCGAGAACGCCCCCGCCATCCGCGTCTACGAGGGGATCGGCATGCACCGCCACGGCGCGTACCGCAGCCTGATCTTCTAACGCTCGACCCTTCCGCCAAGACGAAAGCCGGAGGCTAAGACAGGCGAAGCCGGCTTAGCCGCAGGCGAACTAATGCGACGGGCGCACGCGCAGCATGCGCACGCCGCACGACGGGAACAGCCGCCGACCGACCCAACTCCGCGCGAAGCGCCGTACCCAAAAGGGGTATCCAGTGTCGGCGGCGCAGCCGCCGAAACTGCACCTGTGAAGCCCCGCTTTACTGCGGCTGCGGGACTCGCTGTGGCGATCGTCGCCGCGGCCTCGCTGGTCCTTTTCCTCGGCGGCACCAGTCGCGCTGCCGTTGCGCACACGTGCTCGGCGACCGACCGGCAGTTCATGAGCGTGGCGCAGCTGAACATGGCGGCGCTCGGCTCGCTCTCCGAGGACTACCTCCACGGCGACGCGAAGCCGGCAGAGGTCATCGACCAGACCCAGTCCGCGATCCTCGGCCTCGGCAACACGAACCCGAGCGACCCGTCCCTGTCCAAGACGCGGGCGATCCTGCGGGCGATGTTCGTCGAGTACGGCCGGGCGATTCGCGCGCACGCGCGTCACAAGAACCCGGGGAAGTACATCTACCGCGCCTACGGGCTCGCGAACTTTGCGCATGACATTCTCTCTGATGCCCAGCCGGGTCTGATGAAGCGGGGCTGTGATGTCAGCCCGCTTCTCTGACCGAAAGCTTCGCTTTCGGTCAGGTCTGGGTACGGCGCTTCGCGCGAAACGCGCGCGGGCGCAGCCCGCGCGCTCCTTGCCTGCGGGCGAGTGTTCTCTGCCGTGCGGCTCGGCGATGCTTCGCGTCGCCGACTCGCATCAGTTCGCCTGCGGCTAAGCGGCTTCGCCTGGCTTAGCCTCCGGCTTCTCTGGCCGAAAGCTTTCGCTTTCAGTTGGGTTACGGCGCTTCGCGCGAAACGCGCGCGGGCAAAGCCCGCACGCTCTTTGCCGCCCGGCGGATGGCTCGTCCGTGCGGCGCGCGCAGGCTTCGCGTGCGCGCGTCGCATCAGTTCGCCTGCGGCTAAGCGGCTTCGCCTGGCTTAGCCTCCGGCTGGACGCGTTTTTGAAGGGTCGGTGCGGTCCTGGAGGAAGTCGAGGGCGTCGGCGACTATGCGGAGGCGCGCCAAGCGTTCGCGCAGGTTGGGGTAGTCGCCCAGCAGGTCCGAGAGCTCGTTCAGCGCCGGCTCGACTTCGCCGTCGGCGCCTTCGAACAGCGTGTCGACCAGGCGGCGGACGTCGTCGCGGATCTCCTCCGGGGCTTCGGCCACGGCGACGCGTGCCTCGGTCCGCTCTGCGAGCCATTCCGCGGCTTGACGGTTCGCCTGGTCTCGGCGCCACGCATGAAAGAAGGTCGTCACGTCATGTCCATCGGCTTTTCGAGCGGTACGCGTCTACCCTTGTTTGCGTGAACATCGCGGTCCGCGTCGAGCAGTTCATTCGGACTTACGACTTGATCCCGCCGGGCGGCGAATTGACCTGTCTCGTCTCGGGCGGCGCGGACTCGACCTGTCTCTGGCACGTGTTGCGCGATCTGGGCTACGCCGTCTCCGCGTTGCACGTGAACCACGGGCTGCGCGGCGAGGAGTCGGAAGCCGACGCGCGCTTCTGCGCCGAGCAGCTCGGAGCCGAGGTCGTCGACGGCCGGGGCGGCACGACCGAGGCGGAGCTACGCGACATCCGCTACTCCTTCGCGACCGATCGGCTGCGCGCGACCGGGCACACCGCGTCGGACCAGGTCGAGACGGTGCTCTACCGCCTCGTCGCCAGCGGCACGGCGAAGGGGATCAAGCCGCGGCGCGAGGACGGGGTCGTCCGGCCGCTGCTCGAGGTCTGGCGCGAAGAGACGGAGGAGTACTGCCGGGCGCACGGGCTCGCGTTCCGCACCGACACGTCGAACGCCGACACGAAGCGGGGGCTGATCCGCGACGAGATCCTCCCGCGGCTGCGCGAGCTGCATCCCGCCGCAGACCGGAACCTGCTGCGGCTCGCACAGGGCGAGCCGTCGGCGCTCGACGAGTTGCTCGCGTCGACGTCAGGGTCCAAGCGGCTGGACATCGGTTCCGGGCTGACAGCGGTGCGCGAATACGGGAGCGTCTGGCTCGAGCGGACACCCGTCGCGTTGGACGGCGAGGTGCGCTGGGGCGAGTGGCGGATCGCCGCCGACGTGCCAGGCCTTAAGGTACGTGCGTGGCGCGCCGGTGACCGGCTCGCCGGACGCTCGAAGAAGATCCAGGACGTGTTCGTCGACGCAAAGATCCCCCGTTCGGCCCGCGAGTCGTGGCCGCTCGTCGTGCGCGGCGACGAGGTCGTCGCGGTCCCGGGGATCGTCGAGGCGGAGGGAGTGCGCGCCGAGCGTGTCGGCTCACACTGAGCTCGAACGCGACGTTGCCGAGATCCTCATCGACGAGGATCGGCTCAGGTCGCGCGTGCAAGAGCTCGGTGAGGAGATCTCGGCGGACTACGCCGGGCGCGACCTGCTGCTGATCGGCGTCCTCAAGGGCGCCGTCTTCTTCATGGCGGACCTGATGCGGACGCTGACCGTCCCGTGCGAGATCGACTTCATGGCGATCTCGAGCTATGGCGCCCAGACGGACTCGTCGGGCGTCGTGCGGATCCTGAAGGACCTCGACATCAACATCGAGGGCCGCGACGTCCTCGTCGTCGAGGACATCATCGACTCCGGGCTGACGCTCTCCTACCTGATGCGGAACCTCGAGTCCCGCGAGCCGGCCAGCCTCGAGGTCTGCGCCCTGCTGACGAAGCCCGAGCGGCGCGAGATCGACGTGCCGGTCCGGTACATCGGCTTCGAGATCCCAAACCGGTTCGTGATCGGTTACGGGCTCGACTTCGCGGAGCGGTACAGGAACCTGCCCTATGTCGGCGTACTGGACACGGAGTTGGTGCCCGAAGGCGCGTAAGCCCCGCTTGAATCACCCCGTCCGGGGTGGTTGGGCTTAAACATAGGCTGGTACCCTGCCGAAAGAGCTCTGGTGAATCGATTCTTCCGTAGCGCCCTCTTCCCGCTCGTGATCATCGCGGCGCTCGTCTGGCTGGCGTTGCAGACCCTCGGCGGGCACAGCGGCAAGAGCCAGAAGTACACGTACTCGCAGGTCTACAACCAGGTCGTCCAGTGCAACACCGACGGCAAGGGCTGCCGCATTCAGGAAGTCGTCTTCAACCCGAACAAGCAAGAGCTGAACGTCAAGTTCAACGACGGCAGCAAGACGAACGTCCATTACCCAAGCGACCAGGTCGTGCCGGATCTGCAGAAGCAGCTGCACGAGCACGGCGTCCTCTACGACTCGAAGGGGACGGGCTCGTCCCCTTGGTGGTCGATCCTCACGTCGCTGCTGCCGTTCGTCCTGCTGTTCGGCTTCTGGATCTTCCTGATGAACCAGGTGCAGGGTGGCGGCTCGAAGGTCATGTCCTTCGGCAAGTCGCGCGCGAAGCGCATGACGCCCGATTCGCCGAAGATCGGCTTCAAGGACGTCGCCGGCGTCGAGGAGGCCGTCGAGGAGCTCCAGGAGATCAAGGAGTTCCTCGAGAACCCGAAGAAGTTCCAGGCGCTCGGCGCGCGCATCCCCAAGGGCGTGCTGCTGTACGGGCCGCCTGGTACCGGTAAGACGCTGCTCGCGCGCGCGGTCGCGGGCGAGGCGGGCGTCCCGTTCTTCTCCATCTCCGGCTCGGACTTCGTCGAGATGTTCGTCGGCGTGGGCGCCTCGCGTGTGCGCGACCTGTTCGAGCAGGCGAAGCAGGCGTCGCCGTGCATCGTCTTCATGGACGAGATCGACGCAGTCGGCCGCCATCGCGGAGCCGGCCTCGGCGGCGGTCACGACGAGCGCGAGCAGACGCTCAACCAGCTGCTCGTCGAGATGGACGGCTTCGAGTTGAAGGACAACATCATCCTGATTGCGGCGACGAACCGTCCCGACATCCTCGACCCGGCGCTGCTGCGCCCAGGCCGCTTCGACCGACAGATCGTCGTCGATCGTCCCGACCGCAACGGACGCAAGAAGATCCTCGAGGTGCACTCGAAGGGCAAGCCGCTCGCGCCGGAGATCGACCTCGACACGCTTGCGGCCGGCACGCCTGGGTTCACCGGCGCGGATCTCGCGAACCTCGTCAACGAGGCGGCGCTGCTCGCAGCGCGCCGCGGCAAGAAGACGATCGAGCAGGAGGAGCTCGAGGAAGGAATCATGCGCGTGATCGCCGGCCCCGAGAAGAAGACGCGTCTCTTCTCGGAGGAGGAGCGCAAGATCACCGCGTA
>JBKOVW010000272.1:0-4585 GCA_046724095.1 Actinomycetota bacterium
TGCAGCGCGAGCAGTTCCCACAGCACGTTCGCGGCGGCGAGCGCGGTTTGCTGTCCCGGCCCGTCGTACGGCGGCGACACCTCGACGACGTCGCACGCAACGAGGTTGATGCCGCGGAGGGCTCTGACGAAAGCAACTCCCTCCGCCGTCGAGAAGCCTGCGATCTCCGGCGTCCCGGTGCCAGGCGCGAACGCCGGATCGAGAAAGTCGACGTCGAAGGACATGAAGACCGGCGTATCCCCCACCTGCGCGCGCACGCGCTCGCCGTACTGCTCGGGGCTGAGCGTGCGCAACTCCTCCGCCGTGATGACCGTGAAGCCGAGCTCGCGCGCGCCCTCGAGGTCGCCGGCGGCGTAGACGGAGCCGCGCATGCCGGCCTGCACCGACGCTCTGGGCGTGAGCAGTCCTTCCTCCGCCGCGCGCTTGAACGTCGTGCCGTGGAAGTAGCGCTGGCCGAAGTACTCGTCCCAGGTGTCGGCGTGCGCGTCGAGCTGGACGAGCGCGAGCGGGCCGTGCTTCGTCGCCAGCACGCGCAGCTCCGCGAGAGTGATCGAATGGTCGCCGCCCATCGCCGCGGGAAAGATCCCTGCGTCGACGACCGGCGCGAGCGCCTCCTCGATCTGGCGGTACGTGCGCCCGGTATCCCCCGGCGAGACGGGCAGATCGCCGTAGTCGACGATCGACAGCTTTTCCACGACGTTGACCTCGTGCACGGGGTGGTACGGGCGGAGCAGTACCGAGGCCGAGCGGATCGCCTCCGGCCCGAAGCGCGGGCCGGTGCGGTAGGTCGTCGCCGTGTCGAATGGAATGCCGTACACGGCGACGTCCACGCCGCGAAGGTCGGTCACGTGCGGCGCCCGCATGAAGGTGCGGATCCCGGCAAACCGCGGGATCACCTGCGCGTCGAGGGGCCTGTACGGGGGCTCCGTCACCCGTTTACGGTAACGCGGTGGACCTCCTCGTTCGCAACGTACGTGTCGGCGGGCAGGTCGTCGACGTCGGGATCGAGGACGGCCGCTTCGTACGGGTCGGGTCGGCGCTCGACGCGGATGCGGCACGGGTCGTGGACGCCGAGGGCCGCCTGGCGACGCCGCCGCTCGTTGACTGCCACCTCCACCTCGACGCGTCGCTGACCGCAGGGCGGCCCCGTTACAACCAGTCGGGGACGCTGATCGAGGGGATCCACGTCTGGGGCGAGCTGAAGGAGAGCCTGACCGCCGACGACGTCTTCGAGCGGGCGAGCGAGATCGTCCGCTGGTCGGCGGCGCAGGGCACGCTGTACATCCGCGCCCACGCGGACGTGTCCGCGAAGAACGAGGCGCCGCTGCGCGGGCTGCTGCGGGTGCGCGACGAGCTCGCCGACCTCGTCACGATCCAGGTGACGGCGTTCCCGCAGGACGGGATCTACTCCGACCCGCGGAACGAGGAGCTGTTCGAGAGCGCGCTGCGGCTCGGCGCGGACTGCGTCGGCGGAATCCCCCACTACGAGCCGACGATGGAGCTCGGGCATCGCGAGGTGCACCGGGTATTCGAGCTGGCGGAGCAATACGGCCGGCGGATCGACGTGCACTGCGACGAGACCGACGATCCGAATTCGCGCTTCCTCGAGGTGATGGCGGACAACACGGTGCAGCACGGTCTCGGCGGGCGCGTGACGGCGAGCCATTGCACCGCGATGGGCTCGTACGAGCCGTACTACTCGTCGAAGCTGCGGGGGTTCCTGCGGCGGGCCGGAATCAACGTCGTCGTCAATCCGTATGCGAACTCGCTCATCCAGGGGCGTCTCGATCCGTATCCGAAGCGACGGGGCTTCGCACAGCTGAAGGAGCTGCTCGCCGAGGGCGTGAACGTCTCGCTCGGGAACGACGTGATCGTCGACCCGTGGTATCTGCTCGGGAAGGCGGACCTCGTGGACGCGGCCTCGTTGGCGCTGCACTTCACGTACATGTCCGGGCTCGACGAGATCCCGCAGATGCTCGAGTGCGCGACGACGCACGGCGCGCGGACGCTCGGTGTCGAGGACGACTACGGGATCGAGGATGGCAAGCCAGCCGACATGGTGATCTTCGACGCGCCGTCGGCGGTGGAGGTGATGCGCCTCAAGCCCGTGCGCCGCTGGGTGATCCGCCGCGGCAAGGTGATCGCGGAGACGACGCCGCCGCAGACGACTCTCCTCGGCGAGACGGTCACGTTCGGAGCGGACAGGTCTTAGGGACTGTCCCTAAGACATGTCTAGCGCTTGATCACAACGTAGCCCGCATAGATTCTCGATTCGTCGTACCGGGCGTCTTCGATGTCGAAGCCGGCTCGCTGCAACATGCCCTCGAGGATCCAGCCGAACGTGCTGTGCTCGTCGCGCACGTGTGCTCGCAGCTCGTCGCGCGTCCACCCAGCGCTGGAATCGCTCCCGCCGCCGGCGATCCACGCCTCGAGAACCGCGTCTGCCTCACCTGGCTCGAACGAGTAGACGAGATCGCGTAGACGCAGGACTCCGCGCGGCCGCAGGATCGATGCGATTCGCGTCAGCGCAACGGCCTTCCAGAAGTCCGGAAGGTGATGAAGCGCGTTCCGCGTGTAGACGAAGTCTGCCGGTGCCCCCGTATGCTCGTATGTCAGGAATCCGGCGTGCACGTATTCGACGTTCGGCGCCGACTTCGACTGCCACGTGTCGACCATTGCGGGCGACGCGTCCACGGCGACGACTCGCTGCGCGACCCGGGCAGCGGCGAACGCGAAGACACCCGTGCCGGCGCCGAGGTCGACGACCGTGCTGTCGCTGCCGAGGCCGTGTCCACGCAACAGCGCCAGATCGGGATCGGGATCGAATCGCGCCTTCTGTTCGTAGACCGCGACCGCGTCAGGGTCCACATGCTCCGGTCCCGCGAGCGCGAGCTCGTCGGGCAGCCACCGGTTCACCCTCCTTACCGCGTCTGCGGGAAGCCGAGGTCGACCTTGGAGGTCGCCGGATCCGGCCAGCGCGAGGTGACGACCTTGCCGCGCGTGTAAAAGTTGATCCCTTCCGGCCCGTAGATGTGCGTGTCGCCGAAGAGGGAGTTCTTCCACCCGCCGAAGGAGTAGTACGCAACGGGCACCGGGATCGGGACGTTGATGCCGACCATCCCCGCCTGCGCATCGAACTGGAACTGCCGGGCGACGCCGCCGTCACGGGTGAAGATCGCCGTGCCGTTGCCGAACGGGTTCTCGTTGACGAGCTGCACCGCGTCGCCGTAGGTCGAGACGCGCGTGACGCCGAGCACCGGCCCGAAGATCTCGTCCTTGTAGGCGTCCATCTCGGGCGTCACGTTGTCGAGCAGCGAGACGCCGAGGAAGAAGCCGTCACCGTCGGGGGCGCTTTCGCGGCCGTCCGCGACGACGTCGGCGCCCTGTTCGCGCGCGCCGTCGATGTACCCGGCGACCTTGTCGCGATGCTCGCGCGTGACGAGCGGGCCCATCTCGACGTCGGGCTCGAGCCCGTTCCCGACCTTGATCTTCGGCAGGCGCTCCTTGATCGCCGCAACCAACCGGTCGCCCGCGTCGCCGACCGCGACCACCTGGGAGATCGCCATGCAGCGCTCGCCGGCCGATCCGTACGCCGCGCTCACCGCCGCATCCGCCGCCATGTCCATGTCCGCGTCGGGCAGGACGATCATGTGGTTCTTCGCACCGCCGAGCGCCTGCACGCGCTTGCCGGTGGACGTGCCCTGCTCGTACACGTACTTCGCGATCGGCGTCGAGCCGACGAACGACACGGCCGCGATGTCCGGATGCTCGAGCACGGCGTCGACCGCGACCTTGTCGCCGTGCACGACGTTGAAGACGCCGTCGGGGACGCCCGCCTCCTGCAAGAGCTTCGCGACGTAGAGCGACGCCGACGGGTCCTTCTCCGACGGCTTCAGCACGAACGTGTTGCCACACGCGAGGGCCGGAGCCCACATCCACATGGGCACCATCGCTGGGAAGTTGAACGGCGTGATGCCGGCGACGACGCCGAGGGGCTGGCGGATGGAGTACACGTCGATGCCGGTCGACGCCTGCTCCGAGAAGCCGCCCTTCAGAAGCTCGGGAATCCCGCAGCAGTACTCGATCACCTCGAGCCCGCGTGCGACCTCCCCCTTCGCGTCGGACAGGACCTTGCCGTGCTCGGCCGTCAGGAAGCGCGCGATCTCCTCGCGCCGCTGGTCGACGAGCTCACGGATGCGGAAGAAGATCGCGGTCCGCCTGGAAAGCGACATCGAGCGCCAGGCCGCAAACGCCTCCTTCGCGACCTGCACGGCGCGGCCGACCTCTTCCACCGTGGCGAAGTCCACCGCCCCGGTCTGGACGCCCTTCGCCGGGTCGTAGACCGGGCCGCTCCGCCCGGATTCCCCCTCGACGATGCGGCCGCCGATCCAGTGGCTGATCCGCTTGACGTCCTGCTCTTGCTCGACGGGTGCAGTGGCTAGCTCGGTCATCTCGCTCCTCCTCGCGTGACCGGGTCAGGGTAGCGCTATCTGGAGGAGACGACCGCGACGACGGCGAGCATGGCGCAGACGACCACGACGCCCGCCAGGCCGGTGAAAATGGCCGCGATCGCGAGCAGCGGGAC
>JBKOVW010000257.1:0-18237 GCA_046724095.1 Actinomycetota bacterium
GCGAAGGACGTCGGCACGACCGTCACCGGAATCCAGGGCGCGATCACCGCCTACACGCTCGTGATGGCCGCGCTCATGATCACCGGTGCGAAGATCGGCGCGATCATCGGGCGGAAGCGCGCCTTCATGATCGGCTGCGTCATCTACGGCGTAGGCTCGTTCACGACGTCGCTCGCGCCGAGCCTGCCGGTGCTGCTGCTCGGGTGGTCGTTCCTCGAGGGCGTCGGCGCCGCGCTGATCCTGCCCGCGATCGTCGCGCTCGTCGCCGGCAATTTCCCCGTACAGCGGCGCCCGGCCGCGTACGGCATGGTGGCTGCAGCGGGGGCGATAGCCGTCGCGATCGGGCCGCTCATCGGCGGCTTCTGCACGACCTACTTCTCCTGGCGCTGGGTGTTCGCGGGCGAGGTCGTGCTCGTGCTGGGAATCCTCGTGCTCGCCCGAAGGATTGCGGACGCGCCCGCCGAGACACATCCGCGCTTCGACCTGGTCGGCGCTGCGCTCTCGGCGCTCGGGCTCGCGCTGCTCGTCTTCGGCATCCTGCGCTCGAGCGTGTGGGGCTGGTTCCAGCCGAAGCCCGGCGGCCCGTCGTGGGGAGGCATGTCGCCGACGCTCTGGTTGATGCTCGCGGGCCTTTTCGTCATCTGGGTCTTCTTCCGCTGGGAGGCGCGCCGGGAGTCGCGCGGCGAGGAGCCGCTGCTCCGCCCGGACCTGCTGCGCAACAAACAGTTGACCGGCGGGCTGGCGATGTTCTTCTTCCAGTACCTCATGCAGGCAGGGCTCTTCTTCGTCGTGCCGCTCTACCTCTCGGTGTGCCTCGGGCTGTCCGCGCTGGCCACGGGGGCACGGCTCCTGCCGCTCTCTTTGACGTTGCTCGTCGCCGCGATCGGCATCCCGAAGCTCTGGCCGAACGTGTCGCCGCGGCTCGTCGTCCGCTGCGGGCTGTTCGCCCTCGGCGCAGGGACCTGCGTGCTGCTCGCCGGGCTTGACGCGAGCTCGGGGCCCGAGATCGTCTTCGTACCGATGCTCCTGATCGGGCTCGGCGTCGGGGCGCTCGCCTCGCAGCTCGGCGCCGTCACCGTCTCTGCCGTTCCCGACGACCGCAGTCCCGAGGTCGGCGGAGTTCAGAACACGATGACGAACCTCGGTGCGTCGATCGGCACCGCCCTCGCCGGGTCGGTGATGATCGCCGCCGTCTCTTCGGCGTTCATCGCGAACATCCAACAGAGCCCCGCGATCCCGAGCAGCGTGAAGTCGGAAGCGTCCGTAAAGCTGACCGGCGGCGTGCCCTTCGTTTCCGACGCCGATCTCGAGCAGGCCCTGGACAAGGCGAATGTCGATCAGCAGACGTCGACGGCCGCCCTCGACGCGTATCGAGACGCTCGCATCTCCGGACTGACGTCGTCGCTGGCGATCCTCGCCTTCATCGCGGTGATCGGCCTCTTCGTTGCGCAGCGCATCCCGCGAAAGCAGCCGACGTGACCGCGGCCGCCCCCGCAGCAACGGTCGAGACGCCGAAGCGGCGCTTCCATCTGAAGCGTGTGCTCGTCATCGCGCTCGCCATCCTCGTCATCGGCGCGTTCGCGAACCTCGTCGGCTGGGACCTGCGCGGCTGGTTCTCGAACCTCTGGGACACGATCTCCGAGATCTCGGTCGGCTACCTGATCGCCGGCGTCACGCTCAAAACCGTGCAGACGTCGCTGACCGCGTTCGGGTGGTACTCGATCCTGCGGTTTGCCTACGGAGACTCCGTGCGCTGGCGCGACATCTGGGCCTGCTACGCGGCGTCCGTCGCCCTGAACGGGATCCTGCCCGCGAACATCGGGACGCTCGTGATGCTGCTGATGTTCACGGCAATCATCGCCGGCGCAACCTTCGCGGCGATTCTCGGCGCCTACGCGGTCCAGAAGATCTTCTTCACCCTCATCGGCATCTTCATCTACCTCTACCTCTTCCTCTCCGTCGGCGGCTCGTTCGACATCAAGTTCGCGTTCGTGCACACGCACCCGTGGGCGACCGCGATCCTCTTCATCGGCGGCGCATTGCTGCTCTACCTGTTGATCCGGCGAATCTGGCCGCGCGTGGTCAAGTGGTGGGACGAGGCGAAAGAGGGCGGCGGCATCCTTGCGCATCCGCGCAAGTACTTCGTGCGCGTCTTCTTTCCGTCGTTCCTGGCATGGGTCGCGAGCCTCGGCGTGATGGCCGTGTTCCTCGCTGCGTACGACATCCCGGTCAGCTTCCACACGCTGATGCGGATCTGCGGCGGCAACTCGATCGCGAACGTGACGTCGGTGACTCCGGGCGGTGCAGGCGTCACCCAGGCCTTCAACGTCGCCTCGCTGAGTGGCATCACCAGCCCGACGACCGCGACCGCGTACTCCGTGGCCCAGCAGCTCGTCACGACCGCCTGGAACATCATCCTCGGGATCGTGCTCGTCGTCTGGGCGTTCGGCTGGAGCGGTGGAAAGCAGCTCGTCGGCCAGTCGTACGACGAGGCGAAGCAGAAGGCCGCGGAGCAACAGGAAGCCCGGCGGGCGAGGAAGGAAGCGAAGCGCGAAGCCGAGCCGGCCTGAAGCGTGGCGTGGATCGACACGGAGCTCGTGCTTGTCACTGTCGCGGCCATGCTGTCGCCGACGACGCTGACGTTCTCGACACTCGTCCTCGTGCTGAGCGACCGACCGTTCCGGACCGGCTGCTGGTTCTACGTCGGCGCGGTCGGTGCGACGCTCGCAATCGGCATCCTTGCGGCGTTCGTTCTCGGTGACGCCGCCGCGTCGTCGCACCCGTCGACGCCGAAGACGTGGGTCGCGATCGTCGACGTCGTGGCCGCCGTCGTGGTCCTCGCCTGGGTGAGCCGAACGATGCGGCGACCGCGGAATGCGGCGCGGACCGCGGCCGCGATGGAGCAGATGCGGAAGGTGACGGCCTCGCCCGCAGTTGCGATTGTCGCCGCCGGCGCGACGCTCGCGAACCCGGGCGGCTTCATCCCGCTCGCGCTCAAGGAGATCTCCGAGCTCGACCCGTCGCGCGGAGGCTACGCCATCGACTGGCTCTTCTTCACGTTCGTCTCGCTCCTGCCGCTCGCGACGGCGCTCCTGCTGCTCCTCGTCGCGCGCGAATGGACCGGGCGCGTGCTCGAGTCCGCGCGCGGGTGGCTCGAGCTGCATGCACGCACCGTTGCGGCGGTGCTGCTCGTGCTCGTCTCGCTCGCCCTCCTGCGCAACGGGATCGCAGGGCTGACGGCGTAGGATTCGGCCGTGCGCCTCGAGCTCGACAAGCCGGTGCTGTGTGAGAACGAGGAGGTCGGGAAGCTCGCGGACCTCGTCGTCGACCCTGTTGCGAAGCGCGTGACGCATCTCGTCGTCAAGCCGAAGCACGGGCCGGGGGAGTCGCATCTCGTGCCGATCGAGCTCGTCGAGCCGACGGAGCAGGTCGGCGGGATCGTGCTGACCTGTTCGCGCGCGGAGCTCGACGCGCTTCCTCCGGTCGAGGAGCTCGCGTACCTGCGGCTCGGCGAGGTACCGACCGACGATCCGGACTGGGACGTCGGCGTGTCCGATCCCCTCGCGCTGCCGTACTTCGACAGCACGGGGCTCGCGGGCCCCGTCGACGCCGTCGGCGACCTGGGCGTCGTCTACGACCGCGTGCCGAAGGGCGAGGTCGAGGTCCGACGCTCGAGCCGCGTCATGTCGGCGGACGAGCAGTACCTCGGCGACGTCGACGGCTTTCTCCTGGACAACGGCGATCACATCACGCACTTCGTGCTCGAGCGCGGCCACCTTTGGGGCCGCCGTGAGGTGACGGTCCCGATCGGCGCCGTCGAGTCGGTCGAGTCCGACGTGGTCACGCTCAAGCTGTCGAAGGACGAGGTCGGCGACCTGCCGTCACACAAAGTCCACCGCTGGTAAGCAGGGTTCGGTGGCCCGGCGCCGGCGAATGGGCGAGGCCCTCGGTCGCGCAGCCATGGGCGAGCGGGTCGCCGGCTTCATCTACGGCACGATCGTCTCGCTGGCCGTCCTCGTCGCCGGGGCGAAGGCGTTTCCGCACGAGCCCGGTCACATCGCGGTGCTCGTCGTTGCCACGATGGTCGTGTTCTGGCTCGCGCACGTCTATGCGCACGGCCTTGGACGCAGCCTCGCGCGCGACCGGCGCCTGACGCTCGCCGAGCTGCGGGATGTCGCGCGGCACGAGTGGGCGATCGTCGAAGCGGCGCTGCTGCCTGCGATACCGCTGCTGCTCGCGGCTTTCGGGCTGATCTCGACACGGTTCGCAGTCTGGCTCGGTATCGGCACCGGGCTCGCAGTCCTTGCAGCCGAAGGGTTGTGGTTCGCGCGGGCCGAGCGCCTCGGGTGGCTGGGGACGCTCGCCGTCGTGAGCGCGAACCTTGCGCTCGGGGTCAGCCTGATCGTGCTCAAGCTCGTCGTCACGCACTGACGACGAGACGCGCCCGTCGCGCTAGGCCCAGTCGTTCGCCGCGACGGCTGCGTCCGCAGCCTCGAGCAATGCCTGCAGCACCAGTGGCGGCGCGTCCCGGCTCCAGACGAGCGACATCCAGAACGCCGCGTCCCCGTCGTCGATCGGCACGGTGATGAAGTCCCCGCTGACCGCGGCCGCAGCGGCGACGACGCTGAAGCCGTCGGCATGCATGGCGTCCCATGTTGCGCCGCTGTATGCCTCGGTGACGCGCGTGGCCGCAGGGGGATGACCGTGGAACATGCTGACGATCACGTCGTGCGCTCCCCGGGAGACGCTGCGTGGGCGCAGCACCAGCCGATACTCCGCAAGCTCCTCGACCGTCACCTTGTCGCGATCCGCGAGCGGGTGCGCCGGACGCAGCACCGCGACGGGCACGTCGCGTCTGAGCAGCTTCTGCTGGATGCCGTCGTGCGGGGGCGGGCACATCATCAGTCCGGCGTCGACGGCGCCGCGCAGCACCGCCTCAACGACGTCGTCGCCCGACATCTCGACCACATCGACCGTCAGCGCCGGGAGCCGCTCGTCGAGGGCGTGCCGGAGTGCCGGCAGCACGCCGTCGCGGGCAGCAGGCCCGGCGGCGATGCGGAGCACCCCGGTCTCGCCGGCGGCCGCCCGCCGTGTCGCGCCGACCGCCGCCTCGGCGTCGCGGAGCAACCGGCGCGCGTAGTGCAGCAGGACGCCGCCCCCGGGTGTCAGCTGGACGTGCCGGCTCGAGCGGTCGAGCAGCCGCGTCCCCAGCTTTCGCTCGAGCTGCGCGATCGCCTGCGAAAGCGGCGATTGCGAGATGTGCAGCCGTTCCGCGGCACGGCCGAAGTGGAGCTCCTCGCAGAGCACCGCGAAATAGCGCAGCTCTCGAAGCTCCAACGGCGTCCCGTTGGTGCTCTTGCTCAGGTCGCGATCGGTTTGCAGCGCGGCCCCCCTGTTGACCTCGGTCAGCCCAAGTATCCCTGGGGGCGGCTCGAAGGCGCATCGGACATTTGGGTTGCGGGCGTCTACGTCATTTGGCCGTCGCGTGGAGAGGGCGCTAACGTGCAACTACGTCCCTCGCCCCCGGAGAACTGGCTGCGCCCTCGCCTGCTGCGGCCAGGCGGATGGCTCTGCGCTGGCCGACGGCCCGGGAGGTGGGCGGAGTCGTCCTCCTCGGATGCGCGTACTTCGGCGCGGCGAAGCTCGGCCAGACGCTCCGCTATACCGCGTCCGTCTCGGCGATCTGGCCCCCGGTCGGGCTCGGGATCGCCGCGCTCTACGTCTTCGGGCTGCGCTGGTGGCCCGGGATCTTCCTCGGCGAGCTGCTCGTCAACGGGCAGTTGCTGCTCGAGACAGCGCATCCACCGGTCGGTAGCGTCATCGGCCAGCAGATCGGCAACATGGCCGAGGTCATCCTCGGTGCGTGGCTGCTCCGGCGGCTGATCGGCTCCCGGGCCGCGCTGGACTCTGCCTGGCAGGTGAGTGGGATGCTGCTCGCGGTCGGCGCTGCGACCGCGACGAGCGCGACGGTCGGAACGATCTCGATGTATGCCGGCGATGTCGTCGACGCCGACGAGCTCGTATCGTTCTGGCGCACGTGGCTCCTCGGCGACACCGCCGGCGCGCTGATCGTGTTGCCGCTGATCCTGACGTGGGTTGCCGACCCGCGCCGTGCGTGGCGCACGATGTGGACATGGGAGGGCGTCACGCTTGTCGGCTGCGTCGCCGTGCTCGCCTCGGTCGCGGTCCTGAGCGACGCGCCGCTCACGTACCTGACCTTCCCGGTGCTGATCTGGGCGGCCTTCCGACTCGGACCGCCCGGCGTCACGCTGTGCGTCGCGATCACGGCAGCGATTACGATCGGCATCACCGCGGACAAGGTCGGGGCGTTCTACAAGCAGCCGATCGACAACCGGACGCTCAGCACGCAGCTGTACGTGCTCGTGGCAGCGTTGACGTCGCTGTTCCTGAGCGCGGTCGTCGCCGAGCATCGGCGCTCGGTGGAGCAGCTCGCCGAGTCGAAACGGCGCGAGAACGAGCTGGCGATCGAGGAGCGGCGCCGAATCGCGCGGGAGCTCCACGATTCGGTGTCGCAGGCGCTCTTCTCGGCCGTTCTGCACGCCCGTGTCGCGCACAAGCTCCTCGATGCCGACGGCAGGGCGCAACCGAGGCGGCTCACGCAGACGCTGGGCACGATCGAGCAGCTCGCGAAGCGCGCCCAGAGCGAGATGCGGCGCTTCATCTTCGAGTGGGGGCCCGAGGGGATCGGCGACGGGCTGGTGCCCGCGTTCTCGCGCCACGTCGCCACGCTCGCGGACGACCCGGTCGACGTCAGCGTCGAAGGGCCGTCCGAGCCGCTCCCGCTGACGCGGACGGCCGAGACACAGCTGTTCGGCATCGGCCGCGAGGCGCTCGCGAACGTCGTCAAGCACGCGCGAGCCGATACGGCCGCCGTGCGCGTCGAGGCGACGGCGAAACGCGTCGTCGTCGAGATCGCGGACGACGGCTGCGGCTTCGATCCAGGCGCGACGCGCGCGGGGCACTTCGGGCTCGAGTCGATGCGCAGCCGCGCCGACGAGCTCGGCGCCGACCTGCACATCATCAGCGCTCCCGGCCGCGGCACCGTCGTGCGCGTCGAGCTGGCGGCGCAGAACGGCCGCAGTGGCGGCTGAGCCCGAGGAGGCGATCCGCGTCGTCGTCGTCGACGACCACGGCGTCGTCCGCCGGGGGCTCTTCGCGTTCCTCGAGGGGGAGCAGGGCATCGACGTCGTCGGCGACGCGGAGGGCGGTGAAGCGGCCCTCGGGCTGCTCGAGCGGCTCGACGCGGAGGGCCGTCTGCCGCATGTCGTGCTGATGGACATGCAGATGGAGCCGGTCGACGGGATCGAGTCGACGCGGCGCATCCGCGACGCGTACGACGACGTCGAGGTCGTCGCGCTGACGTCGTTCGACGACGTGCAACGCGTCCAGGCGGCGCTCGAGGCGGGAGCATCGGGCTATCTGCTCAAGGACGCGGATGTCAGCGAGATCGCGGTCGCCGTGCGCGCCGCGCATCGCGGCGAGCTGCTGCTAGACCCGGCCGTCGCGCGCCGGCTCGCCGAATCGCTCCGCGCACCGCGCGACCCCGAGCTCACGTCGCGCGAGGTCGAGGTGCTGCTCCTCCTCGGCGAAGGGCAGCCCAACAAGGCAATCGCCGCGACCCTCGGCATCACCGAGCGCACGGCGCGCACGCACGTGTCGAAGATCCTCGCGAAGCTCGGGCTCAGCTCACGGACACAGGCCGCGCTCTGGGCTGCTCGGCATGCAGACGACGTGCGACTGCAACAGCCTCCAGCCGCGAGTTGACCCCGAGCGCGCGCAGGAGGTGACGCACGTGATTGCGCACCGTCTCCTGGCTGAGATGCAGGTCGCGCGCGATCTGCGTCGTCGAACGCCCGTGCTCGAGCAGTCGTAGCACCTCGGTCTGCCGCGGCGTCAGGTGGGGATGCGGAGATTCTGCGGGGGTCTCAAGCGACCAATGCGGCACCTGCCCGAAGACGCCGATGACGTGCCCGCCGCGCGTGAGCCGCACGGCGCTGACCTCACAGTCGAGGCGCTCGCCGCGCAGGCCGATGACCACGCCGGTCGTGTCTGTCGCGACCTTGTTGCCGACGACCTTCTGTGCGAACACGTCGCGCCCGCGCCTGCGGTCCTCCGGCGCGAGGACCGAGGTGAACTGACGCCCGCGGCAGTCGCCCACGAGGCGGCGGGCCGCAGGGTTCAGCCAGCGGATGATCCCGGTCGCGTCGAGCACGTAGCTCGGCACGTTGAGGTGTTCCAGCGCCTCCTCGACGTCGGCATCGAGTGCTTTGAGGCCGGCCATGCTTTCGAGTGTGCGCTCCGGCGGGCGGCTACGTCAATCGACCCGCGGAAAATCACCCTCGAGCTGCTGGACGGCGCTCAGGATCTCACCCTGCATCACCCGGAGGCGGACGATCGTGCTCGTGATCTCCTGCTCGTCCTGCCGTTGCTCCAGGCGGATGATCGCCTCCTCGAGCGAGGCCGCCATGCGGAGGAGCCGTTCGATGCGCGCGTCCGGTGACACACGGCCAGCGTTGCGCGCCGACGGGCGGCCCGGCTTGACGCAAATGCGTCAGTCGCGCATCAGCGGGCGGCGCCGCTCGTCCATCTGCCTGACCTCGACGAGCTCGAGGCCGAGTGACTCGATCTGCTCGAGCACGCCGTGCAAAGCGGCCTGATCGGCGACCTCGCCGCTGAGGATCGTCTCAACGGGCTGGATTTCCGCGTCGAAGCCCTCGAAGCTCGAGAGCAGTCTTTCGGCCAGCCGTCCACGAACGCGGAATTCGTACCGGCTCGGTTTCACCGACTGAACGTCGACCGCACGCGGGTGACAGCACCTCACCCGGAACGTGTGGCTCATTCGGCAACCAGGACGAGCCAGTCGCTATCCGACTTGTCCAGATCGGCGCGGCCGGAGTAGGGTCCACTCACCCGGAAAGGAGGAGAGCCTGGCGTCCCAGACCGTACGTCGCCAGGGATCCCGGTCCGTCGCGGCAGCGGATCTCGTGATCCCACGCCCACCGAAGCCGCTCGTCGACCGGCCGAGGCTCTTCCAGCGCCTGGAGGAGGGAGTCGACGGGCCGTTGACGCTGATCTCCGCGCCGGCGGGCGCAGGGAAGACGTCGCTGCTCGCCTCCTGGCTGGCGGCGAGCCCGCGTCAGGTCGCGTGGCTGACCCCGCGGCCACAGCTGACCGAGGCCGCGTTCTGGGCGGAGTGGCTTGCCGCCGTCCACCGGGTCGCGCCCGCGCGTTCTGCCGTCCGGCGGCTCGCGGGGCCGCGGAGCGGGACGCCGACGCCGTTTGTCGTCCAGCTGCTCAACGCCTTCGCCGAGCTCGAAGAGCCGCTGGTGGTCGTGGTCGACGACTTCCACAGCATCCGCAGCTCCGAGATCTGCGCCGCGATCGAGCAGCTTCTCCGCGCGGCGCCGACCAGCCTGCGGCTCGTGCTCTCCACCCGCCACGATCCGCCGCTGCCACTGCACCTGCTGCGCGCGAGCGGGGAGCTCACCGAGCTGCGCGCGCGCGACCTCGCGATGACGAGGGACGAGGCGCAGGAGCTCCTCGACGGCCTCGGTGTCGAGCTCGAACCGCACCTCCTCTCCCTCCTCCTGGAGCAGACGGAGGGCTGGGCGGCGGGCATCCGGCTGTTCACCCTCGCGCACCGGGCCCGGGGCGCGGAGGTGACGGCGCTGGAGGCGATCGACCTCGACGAGCGTCCCGCGTCGGAGTACCTGCTGGCCGAGGTGCTCCGGCGCCAGCCGGACGAGACGCGCGACTTCTTGCTCGCGACGTCTGTCGCCGAGCGATTCACTGCCGATCTCGCGAACGCTATGACCGGTCGCTCGGACAGCGCTCACCTAGCCGAGCGCCTCGTCGCCGACAACGTCTTCATCGAGCGGCTCGACACGCAGCCGCCCTGGTACCGCTACCACCACCTCTTCGCGGAGCTCTTGCGGGCGGAGCTGCGGCACACGGCACGTGAGCGCATTGCCGAACTGCACGGCCGGGCGGCGAGATGGCACTTCGAAAACCGGGGCCCGATGGACGCCGTCCACCACGCGCTTGCTGCCGGCGACGTCGACCTCCTGACCGTTTGCCTCGTGGACGGGTGGTTCGAGCTCGTCGCGCGCACCGATGCGGCGTTCCGCAGCGAGCTGCTGGGGCTGATCCCGGACCCGGACGTCGACGCCTCGCCGGCGCTGTCGGCAGTGCTGGCGAGCATCGAGTTCATCAACGGCAACACGCGCACCGGCAGTCGCCGCCTCGTACGTGCACGGAAGCTGTGGCCCAAGAGCACCGAAGCTCCGCTCGAGGCAGTCCTCACCTTCGCGGAGCTCTTGCACAGTACGAACAGGGGCAAGTTCGGCGAGACGACGGGATTCGCGCGCGAGCTCCTCGATCTGGCCGACGACGGCCCGTTCTCCACGCAGGCGAGCGAGACGATGCGCGCGATCGCGCTCGGCCACCTTGGGCTGGCCCAGGTCGCGCTGGGCAACCTCGCGGAGGCCGACACGCACCTCAGCGAGGCACTCGAAGCGTCGCGCATCGCGGACGTCCCGTACGCGGAGCTCGCCGCGATGGGTGGCATGGCCTGGGTGCAGCTGATTCGCGGCCGGCTCCGCCGCGCGGCACGAATCGCGCGGAGCGCCGTCGAGCTCGCGCAGGCGCGCGGCTGGGACCACAGCTCCCAGGCCGCCGCCTCGCTCAGCGCGCTCGCGCTCGTGGAGCACGAGTGGGACGACCTCGATGCAGCCGATGCGCACGCGCGCGAGCTCGGTGACACCGCGCGGCGGCTCGACGATGCCGGCGGGCGCCTGTGGGCCGCCGTCATCCAGGCGTCGCTGTGCCTCGCAGGCCGGGGGACGGACGTCGATCTCGCGCTCGAGCGCCTGCTCGGCGCTGCGGAGCTCAGCGCTGTCGAATCGCCGCGGCTGCAGCGGATCGTCAAGGCACTCCGGGCGCGCCTGATGGTCGCGGCCGCCGATCACGACGGCGCCGCCGCGCTGATCGACGAGGCGCTCGAGGAGAGCCCGTCCTCGCCCGGACTGCACGCGGTTCGGGCACGCCTCCTGCTCGCCTCGGGCGACGCCGAAGGCGCGCTGACGGCGTTGACGGCGCCCTGCGACGCCGCTTATCCGACCGTTGCGATCGAGCGCGAAGTCCTACGCGCCGTCGCGTTGCGCGCGACAGGTAACGGTGACAGCGCGCTCACCGCCATCGAGGGCGCGCTGGCGCGCGCGGAGCCCGAAGGCATCCGGCGACCGTTCCTCTCTGCCGGCCGCGGCGTCCGCGAGCTGCTCGCGGATCACCTGCGCAAGGGCGTCTCGCACCGCTGGTTCGCGTCGGAGCTCATGCGCAACCTCGACGGAACCGACGGTGCGCGGGTGCTCCCGGCCGAGCTGCTCGAGCCTTTGTCGGCGCGCGAGAGCGAGGTGCTTCGCTTCCTCCCGACGATGATGTCGAACGCAGACATCGCGTCCGAGCTCTTCGTCTCCGTCAACACCGTGAAGACGCACGTGAAGAGCATCTATCGGAAGCTCGACGTCACACGGCGGCAGGACGCGGTCCGCCGCGCCCGTCAGCTGCACCTGCTCTGAGCTCTCTCAGGTGAGGCTGGTGCGGCGACCTCCGTACACCACGAGTGCGTAGATGACGAGGACATCGAGGACGATGGCGGCGATGGACCACACCGGATACGTCCGCGCCCACGAGAGCTGGGCGATCGCGTTTCCGAAGGCAGACACCACGCCGACGATCGCAGCCCAGCCCGCCCCGGAGTAGATCGCGAACCCGGCGCAGATCTGCACTGCGCCCCAGATGAGGAAGAACCAGCCCCAGGCGTGCATGTTCGCGAACAGCAGCTGGTTCACCAGGTAGTCGGAGTTCGTGATGGCCGCGATCCCGTCGATCACGTTGAAGCAGCCGACGAGGATCAGCATGGTGCCGGCAAACGCAATCCAACCGGTGCCCGATGCCTCCTCTTCGTAGGTGCTTTCGAGCCGTGCGGTAGTCATCCCACTCCTTTCGTGCGTTTGCGGCCTGATCGTCCACATCGCGCGAGTGACCGCTCGTCACCCGGACCGTGTGACTGGGATTTGGAGGCGTCGGGGTTGTGGCGGCGAATGGCCATCCGGTGGCTCTGACGGGTAACCGCTACTTCCGCTTCGTCCTCCGCAAGGAGCTGACGCCGGCGAGAGCGGGGTGGGCGATCGCCGTCGCCACATTGGGAATCACCATCGTCTGCGGAGTGGTGATTCGCATCCTCGACCCTGCCGACTTCAGCAGCATCTGGCTCGGGCTCTGGTGGGCCGTGCAGACGGTCACGACCGTCGGCTACGGAGACGTCGTCCCCAAGCAGGTCAGCGGGCGCATCGTCGCCGCAATTCTGATGCTCGCCGGCATCGGCTTCCTCTCGGTCGTCACGGCGGTCATCACCGCCGCCTTTCTCGAGACGGTCCGTCGGCGAATGGGCGACCCGGGACACGCCGAGGTGATCGCGAAGCTCGAGGAGCTCAGCCACAGGCTCGAGTCGGTCGAGACGACGCTGCGGCGCTAGGAGGCGTCGCAGCGAAAGCCGATGTCGCCGCTCGAGGTGTCTGGCGTCAGCGCGGTGCGAGCCGAGACGCGGTAACGGCGGCAGTACGACGCGTGTGACAGATACGAGCCGCCACGCACCACTTTGTGCGTGCCGGCCTGCGGTCCCCGCGGGTTCGTCCGCCGGGCGTCGAACGTGCGGGTGAACCAGTCGGCGCACCACTCCCAGGTGTTGCCGGTCATGTTGTACAGCCCGTAGCCGTTCGGCGGGAAGGCATCGACGGGACACGTTCCCTCGTAGCCGTCGGCGCGCGTGTTGAGGCGCGGGAAGCTTCCCTGCCACACGTTCATCCGGTGGTCGCCGCCGGGCTCGAGCTCGTCGCCCCAAGGGTACGCCGCGCCTTCGAGACCGCCGCGCGCCGCGTACTCCCACTCCGCTTCGGTCGGGAGCCGCTTGCCGGCGGCGGTCGCAAAAGCGCGCGCGTCATTCCACGTGACGTGCACGACCGGATGGTTTTCGCGGTCGTCGATGCTCGAGCCGGGGCCCTCCGGGTGGCGCCAGTCAGCCCCCTGGATCTGGCGCCACCACGGAGCTCGGCCGACGCCACGCTCGGCCTGGAGCCCGTCCGGGAGGAGACCCGCGAAGACGAGCGACCAGCCGAGCCTCTCCGCTTCTGTGACGTACCCGCAGTCGTCGACGAAGCGCGCGAATTCGGCGTTCGTGACTGCGGAGAGATCGATGCGGAAGGAACTCAACCGCACGCGCCGGACGGGGCCTTCCCCGTCGTCCGGATATGCGAGGCGATCCTCGCTCCCCATCAGGAACTCCCCGTCCGGCAGCGATGCCATGCCGTCCCAATCCGGGGCTGCGTCCGCGCGCACGGCAGGCCGTTCCACGACCGAGGTGGCCGAGCCGTCGCGCAATGGGCGCTCCCGAGACATGGCAGCTTGACACTCGGGCCGCCCCGGGTGACTGAGCGTCACTCAGCCGGGGTGACGGCGAATCCAGGTATTTCCGGCGTCAGGACGTCTTGCAATCGACGCTGTTCGCGAATTGTTTCCACGCGTTGGCGAACGCGCTCAGCTTCGGCTCGAGCCCGGCTATGACCTGCGTGGCCGGCTCGTCGGTCGGCCGGTTCTGCACCGCGCTCTTCAGATCGTTGTAGGTCGACTTGACGTTGTCCGTGTTGGCCGTCTTGACGTCCTTGGCGTCCGCGACGACCTTGTCCCAGGCCGACTGGACGTTGTCGAGCGCCGACTTGAGCTGGTCCTCCGACGAGCTGAGCCCGACGCCCTGCAGCGCGACGACCGAGGAGGCGAAGCCGTGCAGGCTGGTGCACAGGTTCTGCTTCGCCTCAGCGGGCGATTCCTTGTTGCTCCCGCAGGCGGCGAGCCCCGCGCATGCGGCGACAGCGAGAACAGCGAGCGCGAGCGAACGCTTCATGGTGAAACCCCGTCCGTCGGGACGACGTACGTGCGGGCGACGAAGTCCTGCAGTCCTCGGCGGCGAGCGTCGAACAGGATCGGCACCAGTCCCGCGAACATCGGGATGATGGCGACGAGCAGCGCGCCGAACCGGACGACCGACCGCGCGAGGCCCGGCGGCCCGCCGAAGTGATCGACGACTCGGAGGTGGACGAGCCGCATCCCGGGCGTCTGTCCTGCGAGTGTCCAGAAGAACGCGAAGTACGCACCGACGAGCAGCAGCCAGCCGGCGCCCGCGATGAAGCCGAAGAGCCAGACAGGACGGAGCTCGCCGACGAGCGCGACGATCAGGCTCACGAGCGCGGAGCCGATGAGGAAGACGACCTGCGCGAGCGTCAGGTCGACCGCAAACGCGAGCGTTCGCGAGGCGAGGCCCGCGCAACGGCGGTCGAGCGCACGCAGTCGCGCGCGCAGGCTGTCCAACAGCTCATGGGCGAACGTCGTCGTCTGCTGAGTGAGCGCCTCGCGCACCTTCGGACTCGTCAGCACGCGCTCGAGCGCACGGTCGAACTCCGGGCTGTCGAGGAACTGCTGCAGCATCCGCTCGGCTTCGGGCTCGAACACGACGACAAGGCGCTCGGCCGTCGTTCCGACCTGCTCGCGCCCCCGCGCGGCGGCGCGCTCGAAATACGAAGCAAGGCCCGGCGTTCGCGCGATCAGGCGTGCGGCCGCCAGCCCCATGCCGGCGGTCGCGAAGACGATGCCGAGAGTGGCGTCGTCGTCCTGGCTAGGTCGTTCGTCCACGGCCACCGCCGTACTTGACGAGCCCGTAGATGACGAACACGTCGATGGCGACGATCGTGAGCGCCCACACGGTGAACGTGTGCGACGCGGAGAGCTGCGAGATGGCATTGACGAATGCCGTGACGATGCCGACGATCGCGGCCCAGTTCGCGCCCTTCATCACGCCCCAGCCGGCCACGAGCTGAACGATCCCGACAATGAGGAAGAACCAGCCCCACGCGTGGAGGTTCGCGAACAGCACGTGCGGCGACATGACCTTCGCGTCGGAGATGGCCGAGATGCCGGAGATGATGTTGAAGAAGCCGACGAGGAGCAGCATGATGCCGGCGAAGTCGAGCCACGTCTCGCGGTCTGCCTCGCCCCGCAGCTCGGCCGGTGGCATGTAGCCGCGCTGCGCCTCGGGGCGGAATGTGCCCATCAGCTCGCGGTCGCTTTCTCCGCCTCGCTGTCGGCCTTGGCGGCGCCGATTGCGATCAGATCGGCCGGGTGCACCCATGCGTCCGCGAGATGGAAGCCGCCGGCGTCGCGGATCGCATCGCGCAGTCCGATCGCCCAGCGGTGGTCGAGGAGTGCGATTGCCGCCGCGGTGCCGGGCGGAATTGCATCGTCGACGTACCACATATCGGTCGCTTCGAAGACGTGGCCGCCCTCCATTGCTGCGGCCCCGAGGACGGCGCCGGCTTCTGCGCCCTCTTCGTCGTCGGTCCCGGCGCCGATGAGCGCACCGACGATCGCTCCGAATTCCATCGCCTCTTCCTGCGAGAGGTCACTCTGCTGCAGGCGCTCGATCGTGCCGTCCTCGTCCTTGCGCACGACGAGCAGGTCGATCAGCCGCACGACGTCATGCTCGCGGAGCCGTTCGAGCTCGGCTCGGATCGTGCCCTTGAACTCGGCATCCCCGAATCCGATCACGAGGATCTGAACTGGGCCAAATGACATTGCGCTCTCCCTTGTCTCGTCGTTAGGCGGAGAGGAGCTTGGCCTTCGCGGCCGTGAACTCCTCGGGCGTCAGCACACCCTGGTCCTGCAAGCTCTTGAGCTGCGTCAGCTTCTCGGCGATGTCGGTCGGTCCGCCTCCCGGCGGCGCGGTCACCGGTGCCTGGGCGTACTGCTGAGCCTCCAGGTCCTGGAGGCGAGCCTCCTGTTCCTGTTCCCGGTCACCAGAGCGCTGAGCGTGCTTCCCCACCGCGTAGGCGGTTCCGCCCACCATTGCAGCGCGCATCAGCGGACGTCGTCTTCGCATCATCACGGCCCCTCGCCTCCTTCAGATTGGTGTTGACAGGGTGCGGCGGCTCCGGGTGACGGGCGCTCACCCCGTCCGAATGAACGAGCCTCACCCACAGGGGCGCGATCCTCGGGCCATGACGCGCCGTCGTTCGGTCGCCGTCTGGGCCTTGATCGTCCTGGCGAGCTTGCTTGCGCTGGTGTCTGCGCTCACGGTCTGGTCGAGGCAGCAGCTGCTCGACACGGACAAGTTCACGAGCTCCTCCACGAAGCTGCTCGCGAACGACGAGATCAGGGCGACGCTCTCGAATCGGCTCGTCGACCTGCTCAACCAGCGAGTCGACGTGGAGGCGCAGCTGGAGCAGAAGCTCCCGCCGCGGGCGAAGGGCGCAGCCCCGGCGATTGCAGCCGCGATCCAGAACTCGACCGGTCAGGTCATCAACGCGTTCCTCGGAACCGCGCAGGCACAGCAGCTGTGGGAACAGGCCAACCGACGCGCGCACGGGGCGCTCGTGAACGTGCTCGAGGGAAAGGACGCCGGCCCGATCTCCACGGCGAACGGTGACGTCGTGTTGGATTTGCGGCCGCTGATCAAGCAGGTCGCGGAGCGCGTCGGCGTCGGAGAACGTCTGAAGCAACACGCGCCGCCGGACGCCGGCGAAATCGTGTTGTTGAAGTCGGATCAGCTCGACGCGGCGCAGAAGGCTGTGCGTGTGCTGAACGCGCTGAGCTCGTGGTTGTGGTTCGCAGTTCTCGCGCTCCTCGCGCTCGCTGTGTACCTCGCCCACGGAACCCGCCGCACGATGCTCGAGGCGGTCGGGTTCGCATTGCTGATCGTGGGCGTGCTCCTCCTCATCATCCGCCGCTTCGTCGGCGACGCGATCGTCGACTCGCTCGTGAACACCGAGTCGTCCAAGCCCGCCGTGCACTCGATCTGGCTGATCGAGACCGACCTGCTGCGCGACATTGCCCTCGCTCTCGTGCTCTACGGCCTATTCGCGCTGATCGCCGGCATCGTCGCCGGACCGAGCCGTGTCGCGGTCGGCCTGCGGCGCTGGTTGGCGCCGACCTGGCGTGCGCGCCCGTACGTCGTCTGGCTCGTGGCTGGGTTTCTCTTCCTCGTCTTCCTCGCCTGGGGGCCTTCGGGCGGAAGCCGGCGACTGCTCGGCGTCGTGATTCTCGCCGCGCTGCTTGCGCTTGGCCTCGAGGTCTGGCGCCGGCAGACGCTTGCTGAGTTCCCGGAAAGCGCTGAGGCGCCCGCGCCCGCCGCAGCGGCGGACGCAGACGCCTCGACGCCGTCTCTTCCTCAGCCGCGTTGACGCGCTAGGCCGCACCTCCCGCCAGCGCCTTTGCCTTCAACGCCGCGTACTCGTCGGCGTTGATCGCACCGCTGTCGAGCAGCTGCTTGGCCTTCTCGATCTCGCCGGCCGGACCGCCTGCGACCGAGCGGATGTACTGGTCGGTCTGCGACTTCGCGGCCTCCGCATCCTTGACGTTGCGCTGCGCCATCCCCTGTCCGTTCGCGAGGACGTAGACGAACGCGCCGAGGAAGGGGAGGAAGATGACAAAGATGCACCACAACGCCTTGCTACCGCCGCCGATGTCGTGGCGGCGGAAGACGTCGCTGAGAATCGCGATCAGGAACCAGATCCAGATCACCCAGAGGAAAAAGATGAGGATCGTCCAGAACACGTCGAGAAACGGGTAATCCGACGCCGCGAACACGAAAAACGCCACCTCCTTGGGGGGGTTGAGAAGGCTCGACGCTCCCGCCTCCCGGGATGACCCGGCGTCATCCGGACGGGGTGACGAGCGGTCACCCGTTCTCCGTGTGACATGCGGTCGATGGCCGACGTGCTCGTTGTCGCCGTGTTCGACGATGAGAAGACGGCGTGGGACGCGGTCGTTACCGCTTCGACGATCGCCGCCCAGGGAAAGCTGGGGCTGCACGACGCCTGCCTCGTTGTCCGGGACGCCGATGGCAAGGTGCACTTGCGGGAGACGCATGACATCTCGACGTCGAAGGGAGGCTGGTACGGCGGCGCGTGGGGCCTGCTCGGCGGGGCCATTCTCGGGTTTCCGATCGCCGTCGCCGCCGCCGGCGCGGGGATCGGCGCCTTCATGGCCCGGCGCCGTGACCTGGGGATCACGCAGGAGTTCGAGTCCGAGGTCGCGCACCGGCTCAACCCTGGGACGTCTGCTGCGGTCGTCCTCGTCGACGAGGAGCGTGCCGCCGAGATCGAGGGCGCG
>JBKOVW010000303.1:0-5948 GCA_046724095.1 Actinomycetota bacterium
GCGCGTGATGCGCGAGCAGCTGCAGGCCCCGGCCGGGCGTGGATTGCTGCGTGCGCTCGAGCTCGGCGGCGCCGTCGTCACGCGCGGCACGACGCACATCTCCGTCATCGACGCACGCGGCGACGCGGTCGCGCTGACGGCGTCGACGGGCGCCGGCTCCGGGATCGTCGTCCCCGGCACGGGCATTCACATGAACAACATGATCGGCGAGTTCGACCTCGCGCGGAAACCGCCGCCCGGCAAGCGGCTGTCGTCGGGCATGAGCCCGTCGCTCGTGCTGCGCGGCGGAACGCCGCACGTCGTTGTGGGCAGCGCCGGCTCGCTACGGCTGCGCGGCGCGGTGCTGCAGATCGTCGTCAACGTCGTCGGCCACGGGCTCTCGGTCGAAGACGCGCTCGACCGCCCGCGCGTGCACCTCGACGAGCAGGACGTCCTGCACTGTGAGGGCGGGCACGATCCTGCGGAGCTCGACAAGCTGGAGGGAATGGGGTGGAACGTCGCGCGCTGGCGCAATCGCAACCTCTTCTTCGGCGGCGCCGCGGCAGTGACCCTCGAGGACGGCGAGCTCGCGGCCGCCGGCGATCCGCGCCGGGGCGGGGCGGGGGTCGTCGTCGGATGATCGTCCGCCGCGCAGAGCCCGCCGACGCGCAGGGGCTGAAGGAGCTGGGCGACGCCGTCGGCAACGAGCCCGAGGGCTGGCTGGTCACGACGAACGGCTGGCGGAACGTCGCCGACGAGCGGCGCTACCTACGCGCGATCCGCCGCTATCCCAACGCGGCGGTGTACGTCGCGGAGGAAGACGGACACGTCGTCGGGCGGCTGTCGATCGCGCGCGACCAGCATCCGGCGAGCCGTCACGTCGCCGACCTCGGGCTGATGGTCGCGCAGTCGCACCGCCGCCAGGGCGTCGGCACCGCGTTGCTCGAAGCGGCGGTCGAGTGGGGGCGGCACGCGGGCGTGCGCAAGCTCGAGCTCCACGTCTTCCCGTGGAACACGGCCGCGATCGCGCTGTACGAGAAATTCGGCTTCGTGCGCGAGGGCTACCGCAAAGAGCACTACCGCCGCGGAGACGACTACGTCGACGCGATCCTCATGGCGTACTGGACCTAGAGAGCTCCTCTTCGCGCAGGCGCCGGCGGCGCTCGGTGAGCATCTGCTCCTGTTCGCTCAGGCGGCGGTCGCGATCGTCGAGCGCCGCGATGCGCAGGTCGAGCTCGCCGTCCTGCCGCTCGAGCCGAGCCTCGGCCGCGACGACGTGGCGTTCGCGGTCGGCGACGTCGGCCTCGCGTTTCTCGACGCGCCCGAGCGCCTCCGTCAGCCAGGTGCCGCGCTCCGTCAGCTCCGATGCGGTGTGCTCGAGCGCGAGCGCGCGCCGGTCGAGCTCCTTCGCGCGCTCGTCGAGGTTGGCGAGCCGTGCCTCCTGCTCGCGCACGTCGCGTAGGCGGCGCGCGACGTCGGTCTCCTGCTGCGCGAGCTTTGCGGCGCGCCTGCCGAGACGGTCTTCGCCCGCGGCAGTGCGTGCCGCGAGCTCGTCGAGCTCCTGCTCGCGTGCCTTCGCGGCGCGCTCGCGCTGCTCCAGCGCGGCGTCGCGCGGTTTCAGCGCCGCCTCGGCCTCGTCGAGCTTGCGCTTCGCGAGCTCGAGCGCGGCGGCATGGGCCTCGAGCTCGGCCGCTCGCGCGTCGAGCTGGCGCATTGCCGCTCCCTGGACGCGCTCTTGCTCCGTCACATCCGATGCTCGCTGGGCGACCTCGGCCTGCTCCGCGGCAAGCGCCTCGGCGCGCCGCTCCTGCGCGTCCAGCGCGGCGCTCGCGGTCGCGATCCACTCGCCGCGCTCTTCGAGCTCGGCGCCCAGGACGCGCAGCTCGCTCTGCCGCGCGTCGAGCTCGCGCGCGCGCTCGCGCAGGCGGTCGGCCTCGGCAGAGACACGGTCGACCTCCGCCTGCCGGTCGCGGAGCTCCCCCTCGGCCAGGGCCACACGCTGCTCGCGCGCACGCAGCTCCTCTTCGGACTCTTCGATCAGCCGTCGGCGCGCGTCGAGGTCGGCGCCGATCTGCTCGTACCGTCGCGCGCGGGCGTCGATCTCCGCCGATCGGCGTCCCAGCGTCTCGTTGATCAGGCGCTCGCGGTCGGCGAGCGCCTGCCAGGCCTGCTCGAGCTCGTCGCGTTCTTCCGCCACAGCGCAAGAATACGACTCGAAAATTGCCTACTCCTGCAACGCGGGGGACATCAGGGCGGCGCGGCCGAAGCCGCGCCGCTGATGCCTCAGCTCGAGACGAGCTGCTTGGCCGACTGCTCGGAGGCCTTCACGGCCTTGTCGAGCGCGCCCTCCTCCTGTTCGAGGTTCTCGTGCAGCAGCGCGACGACGTCCTCGTCGCCCATCTGCTCGGCCTTGATGATCAGCCCGTCGTAGACGGCGATCTCGTGATGCTCCGTCTCGATCACGCCGCCGAGGATGACCGCGTCGACGAGTGAGTCGTCGGCCTCCTTGACCATCTGCTTGCCTTCCTTCTCGAGCCCCTCGATCGCCGGGCACGACTGCTTCTCGGGCTCCTCGCCGAGCGCCTGGAAGATCTGCTGCAGGTTCGCGACGTGCTGCTGCGTCTCGCGATGGTGCTGCTGCAGGTCTCGCTGCAGCTTCGAGTCGGAGGCCTCCTCCTGGAGGTTCTCCAGCATCCCGAGGATGGTCTCCTCCATTGTCAGAGCCGCCCCGAGCTTGTGGACGAACAGCTCGCGCGGCGTCTCGATGCTCGCCATACGATCCCCTCTTTCTCGTAGTGGACTACGAGGTCCGCTACCCGGCCCTCGGGGAGCGAAACGCCGATCGGCACTGCCCGCCCGGAAATTGCGAACGGGCTAGCTTCCGCAACCGTGGAGCGGCTCTGGGCCAGACCCTGGATCCCGATCGCGGTGCTCTGGCTCGCCATGGGTGGGATCCTGGCGATCCTCACGACCCGGGTCGCCGACTGGTACGTCATGACGGACGAGCTGCTCTACGAGCGCCTGGCGATCAGCATCGGGCAGCTCCATTCGCCCCTGCCGCACATCCACGGCCACCTGATCGGGAACGTCAACCAGCTCTACCCGCTGCTGCTCGCGCCGCTCTTTGACGGAAGCCTCGTCCCGGACGGGCTCGGCGACGCGCATGCCCTCAATGCCTTCGTGATGAGCTCGGCGGCAATACCCGCCTTCCTGCTGGCGCGCCGGGTCACGAACGGCAGCCGGCTTGCGTACGTCGTCGCGGTCCTGACCGTCTGCCTGCCGTGGATCGTGCTGTCGTCGTTCCTGATGACCGAAGCCGTGGCATATCCCGCCGCCCTCTGGGCGATTCTGGCGCTGCACAACGCGGCGATCGCGCCCCGGCCCCGGAACGACGCGCTGCTGCTCGTCGCGATCGGCGTCGCGATCCTGGCGCGGACCCAGTTCACCGTCCTGCTCGCGATCGTGCCGCTGGCGCTCCTGCTCGACCGCCCCGCGCCGCGCCGGCTCGTCTCCCAACATCGCCTGCTCGCCGGCGCGTACGCCGTGCTCGCCCTGGTGGTGATCGTCCTCGCCGCGACCGGCAACCTCTCGCGCGCGCTCGGCACGTATTCCGTCACCGCCGAGGGGAACATCGCGCCGAGCGGGATGCCGCGCTCGCTGCTCGAGCACCTCGCGCCGCTCGGGCTGGGCGTCGGGATGGTGCCGTTCATGCTGGGCGTCGCCTGGCTGCTCTCGTCGGTCGTGCAGGAGCGCACCCGCGCCCAGCGCGCCTTCGCGAGCATCGCGGCTGTCACGATCGTTGCGCTGCTGCTGGAAGTCACCTCGTACGACCTCCGCTTCGGCTTCGGTCGCCTGCACGATCGTTACCTGTTCTACGTCGTGCCGCTGCTGCTGATCGGCTTCGTCGCGATGCTGCTGGAGCGCACATGGCCTCGCTGGGCGATCGTCGCGGGCGGAGCGCTCCTCGCGCTCGCATTCGCGTTCGTTCCCATCGAAAGCTTCCACAAGTTCAACGTCGACTCACCCGTCACGTACCTGAACGAGACGCTGCTCGCCATCGGCGGCTCCGAGAGCGGCGTCCAGCTCTTCCTTGCATTCGTCGCGATCGCGGTGATGCTGCTCCTGCTGGCGGGACGGCGCATTGCGATCGCGCTCGCAGCGCTCGCGATCGTGCTCGCCCCCGTCCAGACGGCCGCCGCGTTCGCACGCCTCTTCAACCATGACGGCACGAGTGGGCGGCCGCTGACGCTCGACCAGAGCGTCGTGTTCGACTGGCTCGACCGGAAGGTCGGCACCGGCGCCAGCATCGCGATGGTGCCGTACCCCTTCATCTACGGGGACTACTGGGACAACGTCGGCTACTGGTGGAACGTCGAATTCTGGAACACGTCGGTCCGGAGCTCCGTCCTCTACGACGGCGCGTTCACCGGAACGCCCGAGACGTTCCCGACGACGACGCTGAGCTTCGACCGCACGACCGGGCGCGCGAGCGTCTCGCCGTCGACCTACGTCGCGCAAGCGGTCGCGGAGACCCGGTTCGGGCTTGCCGGCACCGTGATCGACGAGGACCGGGGCGTCCAGCTGCTCCGTGCCGAGCGCCCATGGCGGGCGCAGTGGCTGGCGTTCAACCTCTATCGGGACGGCTGGACGATTCCGCGCGTGGACGGGACGATCAGGATCTTCGCGACGCCGGGCCAGAGCGCCCCGGAGAACAGGTACGTGACCGTCTCCGTGCGCGCGCCCCCCGGCGTCGCTCCGCGGCCCTTCGAGTTCGCGTCGAACGCCGCCTCGTGGAGCGCCCGCGTCGGCGCCCAGCCGGTCAGCAAGCAGCTCGCCGTCTGCGTCCCGCCGAACGGGTACGCGGACGTTCGCGTCACGGCACCGCGGTATTCGCCGATCTACGGCGATCCGCGGAGCGCAGCGTCGTTCGTGAGCTACGCGCGCTCGGGCGGTGTCCTCGTGACAGCCATCGCCCTCGCGGACGAGACGAGCCCCTGCTAGCCCCGGCCCCGGTCGGTGTCGAGATCCTCGCGGGGATCCCAGGAGCGGCTTCGGCTGCCGGACTTCGCGAGCCCACGGCTGAGCATGTAAGCGATGGTCGCGAGCGTGGCCCACTCCCAGAAGAAGCGCGCGTCGACACTCGCCGACGAGCCGGCCGTGATCCCGAGCCCCATGAGCAGGAGGACGTACACGAGGAACTCGCTCGTGACGAAGAACGGCCTCGTCTCGGTGTCGTGCACGTGTCGCGGCGGTGCCGCCCAACGGGCACGCCAATCGCTGCCGCGGGCCTGCGGTCCTGATGCTTGTGCGGACATTCCGTGCCTCCCTCGTCGCAGTTTGTACGTGGCGGATTTCCGCGTTTCACGAAGCGTGAAACCGGCTACGACGCGGCCATGGGACTTCTATGGGTACTCGTGCTGTTGCTGATCATCTTCGCGCTGGTCGGCGGATTTGCCGTCAGCAACTGGCTCTTCGTCATCCTGATCATCGCGCTGATCCTGCTGCTGGTCGGCTACGTCTAGAAGCCAGGCGACCACAGCGGAGTAGTCGCGTTCGCCCCAGCCCGCGTCGTCCGCGTCGGCGAGCCAGGTGCGTGCGGCCTGCGCGATGCGCAAGCCTGGCGCGGCTGCGCTGACGAGCTCGGCGTCTTTGCGGGCGAGGGAGAGCGCGAAGCGCGGCGGATAGTCGTGCGCCTCGATCGCGTCGCGGCGCCGTTCCGCCTGCGCCGAGAGCGGCGTCGCGGCGAGCACCTCGAACGCCGTGTGGCGTGAAAGCCCGAGGCTGTCGGCGAGCCGCAGGGCCTCGCCGAGGACGCCGATCGTGCCGAAGAGCGTCGAGTTGGCGACGAGCTTCGCCGACGCACCCGCCCCGAGCGGCCCCACGTGATGCGTGGTGCCCAGCGCGGAGAGGAGTGGCGACCATTGCGCGTACTGCTCCGGCGTTGCGCCGACGAAGACGTGCAGCGTTCC
>JBKOVW010000357.1:0-7307 GCA_046724095.1 Actinomycetota bacterium
CCGCGAGCTCCGGATCGTCGGTGGAGACGAGCCCGCCGTCGCCGAGCGCGAAGAGGTTCTTGGTCGGGTAGAAGCTGAACGTCGAGGCAATACCGCTGCGCGCGATCTCCGGCGAGCCGAACGCCTGCGCAGCGTCCTCGATCACCGGCACGCCGAGCTGTGCGAGCTCCGCGGTCGGGGCCGGCCGCCCGAACAGGTGCACGGCGATGATCGCCTTCGTGCGACGCCCGACGCGCGCGGCGACGTCCTCCGGATCGAGGTTCATCGTCGCCGCGTCGACGTCCGCGAAGACCGGCGTCGCACCGCGGCGCGCGACGGCCTCGGCCGTCGCGTAGAACGTGAACGCCGGGCAGATGACCTCGTCGCCCGGCCCGACGCCGAGGGCGTCGAGGACGAGCACGAGCGCATCGGTGCCGTTGGCGACGCCGATCGCGTCCCGCACGCCGAGGTAATCCGCGGCCTCACGCTCGAAGGCGCCGACGTTCGGCCCGAGAATGAAGTCTGCGCTCGCGAGCACGCCGTCGATCGCCTCGCGGATGCGCGGCAACAGCGGCTCGTACTGCGCCTTTACGTCAACGAGCGGGATCGGGCGCACGGCGCCAAAGTCTAGAGGCGAGATAGACAAGGACGAGGACTACCCCGACAATGACGGCGTAATCCAGGTATTTGCGGACGCTGTCGTAGTTCGATCCGACCGCCCAGCCGACCGCAGCCAGGCCGAAGCAGAAAACGGCGCAGCCGAACGCCGCCAGCACGATGAACCGGACGAACGGCACGCGGCCGATGCCGGCCGGAATCGCGACGAACGACCGGATACCCGGCGTCATGAAGCCGACTGGCACGGCGACTCCGCCGAAACGCTCGAACCAGCGCCGAGCGCGGTCGAGGCGCTCCTTCGTGACGTGGAGGAACCGCCCATGCCGCTCGAGCCACACTTCTGCGTAGCGCCCGATCGCCCAACCGCCGGCGGCGCCGATGAGGTTGCCGCACAGCCCGGCGAGCGACATCACGACGTACGCGGCGCCGTTCGACTCGATCGTATGGCCGAAGACCACGACGTGCGCGTCGGGAAAAGCACCCGCCGCGACTGCACCGGCGTACAGCATCGTCAGCTCGCTCGCGGCCGGCAGCACCGCAGCCACGATCATCAGAAGGAAGACCGCGTAGACGCCGTGATCACCGATCAGCGACGTGAGCGAGCTCGTGACGCCGGCGACCGGCACGGTCAGAGGCTACTTGAGCGTGAAGTCGCGATCCGCGGCTGACCGCCGTCCCTGGTCGTCAGTCGCGGTTACCCGGAAGGTCCAGTCGCCGGCGGCCCGGCCCGCGGCGGACCAGGTGAACCGGTAGGTCCCCGGGGCGTGCTGGCCCGAGTCGAGGGGAACCACCGCGCCGCCCGGACCGTCGACCTCGGCCGCG
The DNA here is from genome assembly GCA_046724095.1 of Actinomycetota bacterium. GTDB lineage: Bacteria > Actinomycetota > Thermoleophilia > Gaiellales > Gaiellaceae > 3-1-20CM-4-69-9. Next base: position 1,420 of record JBKOVW010000357.1, read on the forward strand.
ACCGTCGAAGGACGCACGAGCTTGTACGACAGCGGCACGGTGTCGTTCGCAGAGAACGCCCGGCCGGACAGCGGCGGCGCATACGCACCGTAGTAGTTGAGCGTCAGCGCCGCGCCGGCGGCTCGCTCTACGCGCGCCGGTGGGCGGTTCAGCAGGGTCCCGTCGAATGCGATCGCAGCCGCCGGGCCGGACACGAGCGCAGACGCGCTCATGCAGCCGAGCCGCATCATCGTGAGCGCGAGCTCGAAGTTCGTCAGCCCGGTGCTGTAGCCCGGCTGCCTTCCGTCCGCGACGAGCAGCACGATGCGGCCGTCGGCCGTCTGGCCGATGGCGCTGCGCGCGATGCGGTAGACGAGCTGCTCGGACGGGAAGTTCTCGAACGCCCTGAAGACAGGCTTGCCGCCGCGGACGATCAGCGGGCCGCCGCCGACCCCGTCCGGCACGTTCGACCACTGAGGCGTCAGCGTCAGCATGACCGTCACCTTGGAGCCGACCGGCGCCTCGGCAGTCAGGAATCCGGCCTGCGAGCCGCGCGAGACGAGGACGGCCCCGTCCGCCGGAATCGGCTGGTTGCCGCCCTGGAGGTAACCCGTCACGGTCGCAGAGAGCGCCTTGTTCGGGGCCGAGTCCGGGAACGGCTGCAGCACGGCGTACGCGCCGCCGCTCTCCGGCGGGGTCCGCGCGCCCCACGCACGCGTGTACAGCGTCGTGCGGTTCGCCCGCGGCGCCTCGTTGAGGCTGAGGATGCGGCGCTGCCCCGACCCCTGCCAGGTGGCGGCGAGGGCGACCTGGTCGACATGCAGCGCGCCGTCGGTGTCGATCCCCACGGCAGAGCGTCCGGTGGCCGGAGCGACGTCGAGGATGCCCCCGCGCAGCACGATGCCGCTGCCGCTGTTGATCCCCGCGACGGTCGCGTCGCCCGAGACGCGCTTCTCCATGGAGGTCAGACGCTCGGTCCCCTGCACGGCGTTGTTGGAGAGAACGGTCTTCAAGGAGTACAGGCCGGTCGGCTTGGGCGCGACGACGACGTGCTCGACGACGGGGCCGTGCGCGGTGAACTCGACCTGGCGCGAGTACACGACGTTCGGCATCAGGGTCTGCCCGCGAACGGGCGGCGCGGCGGCCCGCACGGAGCCGGGCGCGATGACGACCGCGGCCAGCAGCGAGGCGATGACGACTCTGCGAACCAAGACCCCGGCCGAGGGTAGCGGTCAGACCGGCGCTAGTTCCAGACCTTTACTTCTCGATAAAGAGTGTCGCGCTGGACGGCCGTCTTCCCGAGCGCCCTGATCAGATGCACGAGCTCCTCCGTGGACGTCCGATGAGTCGTGCCGGCCGCGGAGACGACGTTCTCCTCGATCATCACCGAGCCCATGTCGTCGGCGCCGAACCCAAGCGCGACCTGACCGATCTTCATCCCCTGCGTCACCCACGACGACTGGATGTGCGGGACGTTGTCGAGGTAGAGGCGGGAGACGGCCTGCGTGAGCAGATAGTCGAAGGACGTCGGCATGTCCTCCCGCGCGACCTTGCCGGCAAGCCGGTTGCCGTCGTTCTGGAACGTCCACGAGATGAACGCGCGGAACCCGCCCGTCTCGTCCTGGAGCTCGCGAATGCGGCGCATGTGCTCGACGCGCTCGGCGACGGTCTCGACGTGCCCGTACATCATCGTCGCCGTCGTCGACATGCCGAGCCGGTGCGCGTGGCGCATGACGGCGAGCCACTCGTCGGTCTTCGTCTTCTTCGGCGCGATCTCGTCGCGCACGCGATCGACGAGGATCTCGCCGCCGCCGCCCGGGATCGAGTCGAGACCCGCGTCACGGAGCCGCGAGATCGTCTGCCAGAGCGTCAGCTTGCTGCGACGGGCGATGTGCTGCACCTCCGGCGGCGAGAGCGCGTGCAGGTGGATCTTGTAGCGCGCCTTGATCGAGCGGAACAGGTCCTCGTAGTACTGGATGTCGAGGTCGGGATGATGGCCGCCCTGCATCAGCAGGCCGGTGCCGCCGAGCGCGAGCGTCTCCTCGATCTTCTTGAAGATGACCGGCTTCGGCAGGAGGTACCCCTCGCGCGTGTCGCCGGGACGCCGGTAGAAGGCGCAGAACTCGCAGTCCGTGTAGCAGATGTTCGTGTAGTTGAGGTTGCGGTCGATGATGAACGTGATCCGGGACGGGTCGGCCTTGCGGTTGCGGATCTCGTTCGCGGCGCGGCCGACCGAAACGAGGTCGCGCGACTCGAGCAGCGCCAGCGCCTCGTCGTCCGTGATGCGCTCGCCGTCGAGCGCCTTCTCGAGGATCGGCGCGACGGTGGTCATGCCACCACCGCCTCGCGGACGAACCTGAGCTCCGGCACCTCGTCGAGCTCACCGGCGTCGCGCGCCAACTCGAGGAACGTCATCAGCCCCGCACGCTCGCGCGGGCCGAAGCGGTAGCGCAGCTTCTCGAAGTAGCGGGCGAGGAAGCCTGCGGGATAGCCGTACCGTTCGCTCGCCTCGTGCGCAAGCTGCTCAGGCTCGGCGCGGGCGAGGCGCACTGACGCGACGAGGGCATCCTCCAGCTCGGGCAGACCTGAGCAGAGCGGATCCGGGCACGCCCAGACCGCGAACACCATCGGCAGACCGGTGCGCTCGAGCCAGAGACGACCGAGGTCGTAGTGCGGGGTCGGGTCCTCGAACGCAGACTTGAGCGCGGCGTCTCCGATCAACAGTTTCGCGTCGGCCTCCTCGCCGAGCGGGACGTGCTCGGCCTCGGGCAGCAGCACCTTCGTGAGCACGACCGACGTCGCCGACTCCGGCGTGACCGCGACGCTACGCACCTGCTCGAGCGGCTTGCGCGAGACGAGCTGGATCGAGTCGACGGCGCCCTCCGAGCCGACGCAGAGACGCGGCAGCAGTCTCAGCCTGTCGGCGTTGCGGGCGTACTCGATCGACGAGATTGGCGCGACGTCGAGCTCGCCGCCGAGCAGCCGCGCGTTCAGGTCGGTCGGCACGCCCTGCACCTCTTCGACGTCCGCGTCGAGCCGGTAGAAGACCGGCGCCATGTTCACGTAGGAGATGCGGCCGAGACGGATCACCGCCCGCTCCGCCACTTGAAGAACGAGAGCAGGTTCCCGTCGAGGTCGAGCACCGCGAACTCGCGCGTCCCGAAATCCGTGTCCTGTACTCCGTCGCGCGACACGGGATGCAGGACATCGCGCGCGCGCAGCTCACCGTAGAGCTCGTCGACGCCCTCGGTCGCGATACGGCAGCTTGCCGTGCCGGCGATGAACGACTCTGCCCCGGAGCGGACGGGCTTCTCGTCGGGCATGCGCTCGTTCCAGCTCTCGTCCGACGCCTCCCAAAGATGAAGCTCGGCGCCGTCGCGCTTGAGCACTGCGAAGCCGCCGTCGTGATGGACGACGTCGAACCCGAGCCTGTCTCGGTAGAACGCGACGGCGCGCGCCGCGTCGCGAACAGGCAGAGCCGGAATCGTTTGGCTGAGGGTCACTCCCATCGCTGCAGCTCGTTGTAGAGGGTGTCCCGCTGCACCGGCGTCCGGCCCGCCTCGCGCACGAAGCGCACGAGCTCAGGGATCTTCTGCTCCGTCTCGGTGCGAGCGCCGGCCGCATGGAAGATCTGCTCGCGCACGACGGTTCCCTGCACGTCGTTCGCGCCGAAGTGGAGCGCGACCTGCGCGAGCGGCAGCCCCATCATGATCCAGTAGGCCTTGACGTTCGGGATGTTGTCGAGCAGCAGGCGCGAGACGGCGATCAGCTTCAGGTCGTCCGAGCCCGTTGTGTGACGCCAGCCGCGCCGCTCGAACACGGTGTTCTCCGGATGGAACGCGAGCGGGATGAACGCCAGGAAGCCGCCCGTCTTGTCCTGCTGGCCGCGCAGCCGCAAGAGGTGGTCGACGCGCTCCTCGTACGTCTCGACGTGCCCGTACAGCATCGTGCAATGCGTCGGGATGCCGAGCCGGTGCGCAGTGTCGTGCGTGTGGAACCAGTAGTCGGGATGCTCCTTGCCCGGGGCGACCAGCTTGCGCACGCGGTCTGCGAAAACCTCAGCGCCGCCCCCGGGCAGCGAGCCGAGCCCCGCGTCTCGCAGCGTGCGCAGCACCTCCTCGTGCGTGAGGCCCGACAGCTTCGTCATGTGGTGGATCTCGCTTGCGGTGAACAGCTTCAGGTGGACGTCGGGCAGCGCCTCGTGCAGTGACGCGACGATCCCGACGTAGTAGTCGAAGCCGACGTGCGGGCTCTCGCCGCCGACCATGTGGATCTCGGTGAACTCGCTCAGCTCGTGTTGCCGCACAGCGTCCTCGACGAGCTGCTCCGGCGTGTGGGTGTATGCGTCGGCCTGCTTCTGCGTGACCGCGAACGCGCAGAACTTGCACTTCACGCGGCAGACATTCGTCTGGTTCAGGTACAGGTTCTGCACGAAGAAGACGCGGTCGTCGCCGCCACGTCGCCGGCGCGCGAGGTCGGCGAGGTCGCCGAGCCCGAGCAGGTCGTCGGACTCCATCAGCGCAACGCCGTCGTCGAAACCGAGCCGCTCGCCGGCCTCCACCTTCTCGCGGATCGCAGCGAGCGTGTCGGTGCGTTCGAGCAGCATCAGTGTTCCCTGTTCACCACGGCATAGGTCAGGGCTTCGAGCTCGTCGCGGTGGAGCTCGCCGTTGAGGCACGCTCGCGCACTGCGCGCGTACGCCAGCGCGACCTCGCGGCTCTCCTCGATCGCGCCTGTCGACGCGACGCGCAGGAGCGCGCCCTCGGGCTGCGGCCCGCCGGCCAGCGCCGCACGCACGGCCTCGTCGCGCTGAGCCGCGAGCAGCAGCGGCAGCGTCGGCGTGCCTTCCCGGAGGTCGGTCCCGGCGATCTTGCCGGTCTCGATGGTCTCGCCCGAGCAGTCGAGGATGTCGTCGGCGATCTGGAAAGCGACGCCGAGCGCCAGTCCGAAGGCACCGGAGCCCCCGGCCAACCGGCATGCGGCTTCGAAGAGCTTCCCGGTCTTGAGCGTGCAGCGCTCGAGGTACGCCTCGACGGAAGTGTCCGGATCGAAGCGCTGCCGGCGCTGCATGGCCTCGCCGCGCGCGAGGCACAAGGTCGCATTGGCGAGCACCGCAACCGCGGCCGTCTCGCGGGTGGCGGACAGCTCGGCGAAGGCACGCGCGAAGAGGTAGTCGCCCGCTGCACGCGCGGCGTTGGGCCCGTGCGCCGACCACGCCGACGCGCGCCCGCGCCTGAGCTTCGCCCCGTCGATCAGGTCGTCGTGCATGAGCGTGGCGAGGTGGACGAGCTCGACGGCGACACCGGCGACGACCGGCGGCTCCGCGTCGCGCGGGCTCGAGAGGTACACGAGCAGCGGCCGCAGGCGCTTGCCGCCGGCGTCGAGGGCTTCGCCGCCGACCTCGGAGACGATTCCCCGGTAGCGGAAGACCGCCGCCTCGAGCCGGTCCTCGAGCTCGGCGAGGTACGCGTCGAGGCCGGGCGCCTCGCGCAGCTCGGCGAGCGCGCTCACGCCGTGACCGCCGTGTGCAGCGCCACGATCCCGCCTGCGAACGTCCGGTACGTCACGCCGCCGAAGCCCGATGCGGCGATGACCGCGGATAGGTCGTCCGGCCCGGGAAAGCGCCGCACGCTCGCGGGGAGATAGGTGTACGCGGATCCACCCGGTAACAGCTTGCCGAGGAGCGGTACCACTCCGTCGAACCAAAACCGATAGAAGGGTGCGAGCAGTCCCCTCGGTCGGGTGATTTCGAGCACGCCGAGGCGCCCGCCGTCGCGCAGCACGCGGCGTAATTCGCGCAGCGCCCGCTCGAGGTCCTCGACGTTGCGCACGCCGAAGCCGACGGTCGCCGCGTCGAAGCTCGCATCCGGGAACGGCAGCGCCAGGAGGTCGCCGGTGACCCAGTCGAA
>JBKOVW010000189.1:0-8099 GCA_046724095.1 Actinomycetota bacterium
TTGCACAGGCGCTCGCGAATGCCGACGCGTATCGGAAGCTCGCGGCGTCGCGAGCGCGCATCGTCCAAGCCGCCGACACGGAGCGGCGCCGGTTGGAGCGGAACCTGCACGACGGCGCGCAGCAACGACTCGTTTCACTCGCACTCCAACTCCGGCTGATCAAGTCGAATGTGCGCAAGGACCCAGAATACGCCGTGGCCCTTCTCGCCGAAGCGGACGGCGAGCTCGATCAGGCCCTCGAGGAGCTCCGCGAGCTCGCGCGCGGAATCCACCCGGCCGTACTCACCGATCGAGGTCTCGAGGCTGCGGTCCGCGCAATTGCCGAGCGCGCGCCGATTCCCGTCGAGCTCACCCGGCTTCCGGACGACCGGCTGCCGAACTCCGTCGAAGCGGCGATCTACTACCTCGTCACGGAGGCGATCACGAACGTCGCCAAGTACGCGCAGGCAACACATGCAAGCGTTGCCGTCGAGCGATCGAACGGGTTCGCAACGGTCATCGTGCGCGATGACGGAATCGGCGGCGCAGAGCCTGTGCCCGGCTCGGGGCTCGTCGGTCTTGCGGACCGCGTCGAGGCGCTCGGTGGTCGGCTGCACATCGAAAGCCCGCCGGGGCACGGCACAGAGATCACCGCCGAGATTCCGTGCCAGACGCGGGTGAACCGATAGACCACCGAGCCAACGAGGGGCGTTGCCTCATCGGAGCCTATGACGTCCAGACCGTGACGAACGTTCCGCGCCTGGAAGTCCGACCGAACGTGAGGTGAAGGCCACCGCTTCGTGCGGCGAACTCTCCTGTACACAACCCCGCCGTTCGACAGCGATAAGGGCGGACGAGCTCGAACACGCCACGGTAGTTGGACTCGACCAGACGGCGGTTCCGAGGTCCGGCGATGAAATCAGGTCTGCCCAACGTCGTTCTCACGTCCGCGAGGGATCTGCCGAGCACTTGCTTTCCGTTGAGGTTCCCGGTCGCGAGATCGACCTGGTAGCGCGTAAGACGCGACCGCTGCCGTCGTAATCACCAGCCCGGCGATGCCTGCGACCAAGAGACGCATGACCCCCTCCTCTGCGGGTGACGGGCAGTGTAGGTCTCCGAAGTTGCGAATCTTCGATCGATGGCCGTGCGGCTCGAGGCCGAGAGGAGTAGGTTCGCCTCGGGGAGGCATCGACCAAGGAGGTCGCATCATGTGGGTACGGGTTGCCACTTTCGAGGGTGGGGACACGGCCAAGCTCGACAAGCTCGTGAACGAGCGCATGTCGTCGGGAGAGATGACCCCGCCGGACGGCATGAACAGCGTGCTCATCCTCGACGACAAGGACGCGGGGAAGCGGAAGTTCCTTGCGTTCTTCGACAGCCGCGACTCGCTCGAGGCCGCGGAAGACGGATTCGACCGGCAGGGTGACGACATCCCGGAGGAGATCCGCGGTAAGCGGACGAGCGTCCACTACTACGACGTCCCGATCTACGAGGGCGATATCGACAGCGCCACGGCCGCGCGCATCAGCCTGCTCGAAGGCTCGGCCGATTCGATCGACTCGGGCCTCGAGAAGACGCGCGGCGACACGCTGCCGAAGGTTCGTGCAATCGACGGCAACGTCGGCGCGATCGGTCTCGCCGACCGCGACAACGGCCGCGTCTCGATGATCACGCTCTGGGACAGCACGGACTCCATGCGCGCGAGCGCACAGGCAGCCGATCAACTGCGACAGCAGACGGCCGACATGAGCAACCAGAAGATCGCGAACGTCGCGATGTACGAGGTCGCGATGGCGCAGACGGTGGCGGGCGCGCGAGCCTGAGCTTCGCCTGAGGGCCTGGCCCGCAACGGGTCAGGCCCTCTGATCCTCCCTTCGGGGGTTGAATCCGCACCACGCCCGCTCCGATGTGGGTGGCATGCCGCGCCGTTTCGCCGTCGCGCTGCTCGCCGTCGCCCTCCTGGCGGGCTGCGACTCGTCGCAGAAGAAGATGTCCGCGCAGGACGTCGAACGCCTGCTCGAGGGCAGGAACGGCCCGAATGTCATCTGCACGTCAGGCACCGACGGCTGGGAGTACACCTGCAAGACCGTGCACCGGAAGGTCGGCGTGACGGTCCATGAGAACGGCACGGCGGAGCTCAGCAACTGGACGCCGATCGACGAGCCGTTGACAGTCGGGCCGGGTGGCGAAGGTCCTGCGGTCCGAGCCCGGTTCGTCGACGAGGCGAACGCCGTCTGCAAGCAGACCGAGGCGATGATCCTGCGGCTGACGCCGCCCGTCAGCAGGCGCGACGCGCTCGCGCGGCTCGACCAGGTCCGCGACCTGCGCTTCATCGAGGTCGCCCAACTGAACGCGATCAAGCCGCCGACGGTGCTCCTGCCCGACTACCTGTCGATGGCCGCCGGGATCAAGGCGGTCGGGGACTACGAGATGCAACTCCGCGACGCAATCGCGTCCGGCACTCCCTCGACGCGGCGGGCCGTGCTCGCCGACCGGGAACGCGCGGCGCGCCAGGCGAACGAGATCGCGTTGCGGCTAGGCCTGCGCGGCTGCGCAGACGCGGCCGTCCGCTTGCCCGGCATCACGCGCTAGCGGCGTCAAGGTCGAACCGGCAGCGCCGACCACGGGACGAAGCGGATCCGCGACACCCACGGCGCCGGCGCCGAGTACGCATAGAACAGTCCCGTGCTGCCGAAGCGTGCGTCCTCCGCACGGGCGACCACCCGGTTGCGCCCGTCGCGCAGGCGCAGCAGGTGGAGCTTGCCGGCGAGCGTGTACGCAACGAGGCCTCGCGCCGCGTCGAGCATCTGCAGAGCCGCGACCGGACAGGGCGGCATGCCGCACACGCCGGCGCTCGTCACGTTCGGGAGGGCGCGTGTGCGCACAAGCGCGCCCGTGGTCGCGTTGTAGACGCGCAGAGCGGCCGGCACGAGCACGAGCACCCGGTTCGCCATGAGATCCGCGCCGCGCATCACCGCGGCCAGCGCGCCGGGAAACTGGTGCGTGATCGCGCCGTTCGCATTGCGAAGCTCGAGCACGCCGTTGTTCAGCAGCAGGACGCGGCCTGCGGACACGGAGAGCGGACGCAGCGTCGCGTTCGGCGCCGACGTCGTCAGCTGCACGCACGGGCCCGGCCTGTTCACGCATTGCGCGCTGAACGGCGGCCGCCGCAGCTTCCACATCGTCTGGCTCACGACCGTGCGCGTGGGGCCGGGGCATGAGGGCGCGCCGGGACCGTCGCCGCACTTCACCCGCGAGCTGAAGACGAGGAGGTTACCCGCACCGTAGACGTCGCCCATCCGGTTCGGGTCAGGATCGAAGCTCCGGCAGCAGTAGTCGGTCTCGGCCGCGAACGTGAAGGTGTGCGCGTGCGAGAGGACGACGAGGAAGACGATGTTCGTGTAGATGTTGCCGCCGGCCGAGACGGCCCAGGCGACGCGGTCACCGGCGAAGGCGATGCTGAAGGTGCGCTCGAGACCACGCGGCGGCGGACACGTCCACTGCGCCACCGGACCGAGTCGTGTCACGTTCGCCGCTCCCGGACGCCACGTGCCGACCAGCTGATTACAGAAGGCGAAAGCCGCACGACGACCCTCGGCCGCGAGGCCCGCGAGCGGCTGGCTGAGCCGCAGCTCGTGCGGCGTGACCTGCACCAGAGGCGGCGCCGACGGCGCGGCTCGCACGACGCTCGTCCCGACGGCGGCGGCGATCACAGCGGCGCAGACCAGCGTCCCCTTCCGGCTCACGACCAACCCCCAGTCCGCTTGCCCGGCCAGTGTGACGCCCGAGGCATGGCCATGCAAGTTTCCGCGCTCGCGCGGGTCAACTCTGACGGAGCCTGGCGCGCTCTGACTGCGGTGGCCGGTCCGCCGGCCAGTCGGCGGCGCTGGGCTCCGGCTGCTAGCCGGCTTGGAACCGCCCGACGAAGATCGTCACCAGCGAGCCGGCCGGGCCTCCGGAGCCTGCGCGCGGCTGCTCGTCGACCACGACGCCGTCCTTGTTCTGAGTCGTCACCGGCCGGTTCAGGACGAGGATCTTGAAGCCGGCGCTCTTGACGTTGTCGGCAGCGGTCGCCTGATCCTGGCCGACGACGTTCGGCACCGGCGTCGTCGGCTGCGGATTCGGACCCGCCGAGACCACGAGCGAGACGGGTGAGTTGCGGTGCAGCGACGAGCCGGCCGTCGGTGACTGCTGCACGACGCGGCCCGCCGGCGTGTCCGACTTCCTGTACACGACCTGCGGCCGCAGGCCGCGGACGTTCAGCCGCCGTAGCGCGACCGTCTGCCCGAGGCCCGTGACGCGCGGCACACGAACGCTCGCAGCAGTCGGCGTCGTCGTTGCCGGAGCCGGCGTCGTCGCCGCCGGAGCCGTCGTCGTGGTGGCGGTCGTCGTTGTCGCCACCGTGGTCGTCGACGGTTTGCCGGTCGAGACGTTGAGCGTCACCTTCGAGCCCTTGTCGACTTGCTTTCCGGCCGCCGGGTTCTGCGCGACGACGACGCCGGCGGGCTTCGCCGAGCCGACGTTGTGCAGTACGGGCTTCAGACCGACGCCCGTGAGCGCGTTCACCGCCGACCCCTGTGTCTGTCCGAGCACCTGCGGGACGACCACCGGCTTGGCGCCGCTCGACACGGTCAGCTTGACGGTCGTGCCGCCCACCGCAGTCACGCCCGGCGACGGCGCCTGCGAGATGACGATGTCCTTCGGCCGCGACGACGCGACGCGGGTCACGGAGCTCTGGAAGCCTGCGTTCGTGAGCTGCTGCTGCGCCTGCTGCACGGGAATCGACGTCACGTTCGGGACTGCGATGTGGCCGCTCGAGATCGAGATCGTCACCGTTTGGCCGTGATCCAGCTGCGTGCCGGCGCCCGGCGCCTGCGCGAACACGACGTCCGGCGGGCGCTTGCTCTGGCCCGTGACAGCTGTCGAGTTCAAATGCTTGTCGTGGATGCGCTGCGCGGCGACCTGCGACTTCAGCCCGATGACGTCCGGAACGGTCGACTTGTCGTTGCCGCGCGACAGGAGCCACCAGATCAGCAACCCCACGAGCACGAGCAGCAGCAGGAGGAGCAGCCACAGCCACCAGTAGCGCTCCCTCGGCGGCCCGACCGGCTCGGCGACCTCCTCCTCGGTCGCCGCCGCCGTCGGCCCGAGGCGGCGGATCATCTCGTCGATCCGCGACGCCCGGCCGCGCCGGCCGCGGCCGCGGTCGACCCAGTTCAGCCAGTCGGACTGCCGCTCGGGAGCCAGCGCGGCGAACCGGTCGCCGGCTTCCGGGAAACGGTCCAGCGCCTCAGCGACGTCGGCGGGCAGCTCTTGACGCGAAGCCATCGGACACAAGTTGCCCGTACGGGCGATTTCCTGAAACTAGCCGTCGACGAGCAGCCCGTTGACGGGTCCGAGCAGACGGCGCGTCCGGCGCGACACGTGCGGCAGCAGACAGAGGCGGTGCGTCGGCGGCTCGCCCGCGTCGCGACGCCGCGCCTGCTCCTCCGCAATCGGCTTCCAGAGCTCGTCGACGACGCGCGCCGGCGGGCCGGCGACTTCCGCGAGCGGACGCCCGAGGTGCTCCGCCCAGAGCCGCAGCCGCGTCTCCCGCGCGAGCTTCGCATCGCAGCTGACGATGTTCGCCTCGGTGTCGTTGAAGAGCGAGTGCTCGTTGATGTTCGCCGAGCCGATCGTGAGCCAGCGGTCGTCGACGATCCCGATCTTGGCGTGGACGTACACCTGTTGCGGCCCGCGCTCGCCGAGGGCGAACAACGAGCACGCGAGCAAGCGGCCCGCGCCGTTGTCGCACTCGATCAGGTCTGCGAGCTGGCCGCGCGTGTCGTCGCGACCGTCGTTCGGGCTCGCGGGCAGCAGCAGGACCATGCGGAAGTCGTCCGTCGGCGGGCGAGCGAGCTTGTCCTCGAGGACCCTCGCGATCTCGCTCGACCACAGGAACTGGTTCTCGAGGTAGATCAGCTCGCGCGCCGACCCCAGCGCACGGCTGTACGCCTCGAGGATGCGGAAGTCGCCGTCGTGGACCGAGTCGTAGACGTGCTCGGGCACGGTGCGGACGAACTGGACCTCGACGTCGCCCGCGCTCGGCGAGCGCTTCGGATCCGGCAGCGAAGCGCCGGTCACCGCCTGCCAGCGCTGCCGGAAGTGATCGGCGACGTCGGCGACGACCGGACCTCGCAGCACCGCGAGCGCGTCGTGCCAGCCGACCGAGCCGCGCGCTTCGTGCTGCGCCGTGTCGTAGCGGTCGCCGGCGTAGGTGGTGAGGTCGATTCCACCCACGAAAGCGACGCGGTCGTCGATCACGACGAGCTTCTCGTGATGGCAGTGCATCGGCCGCTCCTTCGAATCGGCGGCGACCTCGATCCGCGTGCCGGACGTGAGCGCGCGCCGGACCTCGCGCACGTCGCGGCGATCGGGGTGGAAGAGCGGGAGCGGCGAGCCCGCCCATAGGAGCACGCGCACGGGAAGGCGCTCCGCCAGCGAGGCGAGCAGCGCGCGCACCGTGGCGCGGTCGCCGTCACGCGTCAGCGCGAAGTCGGGAGTGACGAACCAGCCGGCGATGTGGACGTGCGACCGGGCGGCGGCAAGCTCCTGCGCGATTCTCGGCAGGGCGGCGGCGCCGTCAACGACCACTTCGACCGAGCAGCCCTGGCGCGGCGGCGGCTCGCCGGCCGCCCAGAGCCCGTCGCGGGGCGGTTCGAGCGCTCGGTCCCAGCCGAGCCGGCGCAGGCGCCGCGCGTGATGTGACCGGACGAGCCGCTCGGCCGCGTTGCCGATCGCCTTGTCGACTGCCATCAGGACGTCCACAGGCAGACTTGGTGCCCGTGTTCGCCCTCTCGCCAACCCCGCTCATCTGCCTCGACCCCGGCCACGGCACGATTCCTGCGGTCGGCAGGCAGACCGAACCCATCGGCCCCGGCTCGAGCGTCCGCAAGATCAAGGACGGCGGCGGGGCCCCCGGCGAAGCGCCGGTCGCCCTGGCGATCGCGCTTCGTACGCGCGCGCTGCTGCAGCGCGACGGCTACCGCGTGGCGATGACGCGCACCGGCCCTACCTACGCCGGCGGCAACATCGCTCGCGCGCAGTTCTGCAACGCGCGGCACGCCGCGCTGATGATCCGGATCCACGCCGACGGCTCGACCGACCCGACGCAGCACGGTGTCAAGACGCTCGTGCCCACGTCGCGCCGCGGCTGGACCGACGACATCTACACACGCAGCCTGCGCGCCGGCCGCGCCGTGCAGTCCGCCGTCGTGCGCTCGACGCGCGCGAAGAACATCGGCATCCTCTTCCGCTCGGATCTCACCGGCTTCAACTGGGCCAACGTTCCGGCGATCCTCGTCGAGACGGGCTTCATGACGAACCCGGCCGAGGGGCGGCTGCTGCGCTCGTCCGCCTATCAGCTCAAGGTCGCGCGCGGCCTCACCGCCGGCGCGCAGGCGTTCCTGGTGTCCGGCTAGCTGCAGTCGGCACAGGCGCCGAGCAGCACGACCTCGTGCTCCTCGACGGAGTAGCCGAGCCCGCCGCGACGCGGTCGATCGCGCGCTCGAGGCGTGAGTCGCTGAACCGACGACCGACGCCAGGCGCTGCGTTGGCTGACCGCCGATGCGCTGGCGCGCTCGTCGGCGCGGTCATCGGCTCCCTGTTGTCGATCTCGGATCGCGGCCTCGCGTACCTTCACGTTCGCGATCGCGCGACTGGCGACCTAGCGCCGGCGCATCTGCTCCGCCGCCGCGCGCGCCGACTCGTGCACGGCACGGCGCCGCGACTCCGGGTCCTCGGGGGCGGCCTCCGCGCGGTCGACGGTGAGCTCCGCGCCCTCGAACTCCTCCCGCTCCTCCACGATCGAGCGCGACTCCTCGAGCTTGCGGCGGAGCTCCCCGGCACGCGGATCCGGCCCCTGCGGGGCGGCCTTGCGACGGCGGCGGAGAAAGCCAAGCAACGCGAAGAGACCTAAGGCCCACGCCCACGGACGGCGGACGGGCCGATGCTACACTGGCCGCCGCTTCCTGCCCCGTCACCGCGCCGTCCTTCCCGAGCGGCGCCCGCAGACGAGGCCGATTCAGACCATGGGAAGGGAGGTCTCGGGAAACGTGATCGCTTACGAAATCTTGCTCATG
>JBKOVW010000321.1:0-4354 GCA_046724095.1 Actinomycetota bacterium
TGCGAGGACTGCCAGACGTCCGCGGCGTGCTGCTCGGGCGAGTCGTCGTCGCCGAACGCCGCCTGGATCCCGCCCTGTGCCTTCGCGGAGTTGCACGACTGCAGCGAGCCCTTGGTCGCGACGGCGACGCGCGCGCCGGCGCGACGGGCCGACACAGCCGCAGCCAGACCGGAGGCGCCGCTGCCGATCACGAGCACGTCAAAAGAGGAGTCCGCCACGACCGTCAGACCATACCACCATCCAACTAATTCGTGTGATTAGTAGATGTTATGCAGGAGCTGCTCGACCTCGGCCGCGGTGGCGGGGCGCGGGTTGGCCTTCGCGCCGGCCCGCTCGACGGTCGCCGCGGCGATCGAAGGGAGTTCGTCCTCGGGGACCCCGAAGTCGCGAAGCCGGCCGAACTCGCCGAGCGCGGCGAGCGCCTCGACGTCGACGCCGACCTCTTCCCGGAAGCGGCGGATCGCGTCGTGCGCGACCTCCTCGTTGAAGGCGAGGGCCTGCGGGAGGGTCAGCGCGTTCATGGCGCCGTGCGGCAGCCCGTAGCGCCCGCCGAGCGCCTGGGCCATCGCGTGTCCGAGCGCGAGCATCGACGCGCCGAGCGCCGCGCCGGCGTGCACTGCGCCTTCCAGCAGCTTCGTCCGCGCCTGAAGATCCTGCGGCCGCTCGACGACCCTGGGCAGCCATTCGCCGATCAGGCTCGCGCCCTGCACGGCGTGCGCGTCGCCCGCAGCGTTGTGCCCGTCCGCGTACATCGCCTCCGCGCAGTGCGCGAGCGCGTTCATCGCGGTCCCGACCGTCTCCTTGCGAGGAAGCGTGAGCGTGAGCTCGGGCTCGTAGACCGCGCCCCGCAGGTGCGCCCCTGCGCCACCGCCCTTCATCCTGCGCCCGGGATCGCGGACGCCGAAGTACGGCGTCCATTCCGCGCCCGCGTACGTCGTCGGCACGGACACGAGCGGCAGAACCGCCTGCGCCGAGATTGCCTTGCCGAGGTCGATCGCGCTGCCGCCGCCGAGCGCGACGACGCCGTCGCCCGCCCGCTCGGCCGCGTCTGCGATGCGTTCCGACGGCACCTCGGTCCAGCGCGCGACGGGCCGGATGCCGAGCCGGGTGTCGTTCCAGCGGTCGCTCGCGACAAGCAGGGGCTTGCCGATGCGCAGCTCTGCGAGCACTCCGGGGAGCCCCCGGAGGCCCCAGCGGACGATCATGTGGGCACCCGCTCGCGTGCGAACGAGACGAAGGCACGCGCCGCGCGCGTCTCGGTGCGGCCGGTCGCGCGCGCCAGGAAGATCTCCCGCACGGGATCGAGCCCGCGCACGCGCGCCGTTGCGAGCCGGCCGGACGCGAGATCGGACTCGATCGCGAGGCGCGAGATGAAGGTGACGCCGTGGCCCGCGAGCACCGCGCTGCGTACCGACTCCTGGAGGCCGAGCTCGAGGCGCACGTCGAGGTCGCGCAGGCGCGAGCCGGCCTTCCGCAGCTCATCCTCGATCACCTGACGGACGCCGGCTCCTTCCTGCATGACGATCAGCGGCTCGGTGCGCAGCTGGCCCAGCGAGACGGTCTTGCCGGCGAACGGATGCGACGCAGGAACGGCGAGCACGACCTCGTCCCTGAAGAACGGCTCGAAGGTGACGCCGCGATGGCGGCGCCCGGCGCCGACGACGCCGAGCTCGAGCTCGCGGTCGGCGACCTGCGCGATGACCGTCTGCGTGTCGGAGACGGACAGCCGTACGCGCACGTCCGGATACCGCTCCTGGAACTCGCAGAGGAGGACAGGCACGACGCTCCCGCCGGGTCCCGTCGACGCCCCGAGCTCGAGCGTGCCCGAGACGACGCCCTCGTCGTCAGACTCGAGCTCCTCGAGCATCTGCTCCTCCGCCTGCAGCAGGCGCTGCGCCGACGCGTACAGCCGCAGGCCCGCCTCGGTCGGCTCGACACGGCGGCCGGAGCGGTCGAGCAGCTGTCGCCCGAGGCGCTGCTCGAGCGAGCGGATCTGCAGCGAGACGGCCGGCTGCGTCACTCCGAGGCGCTCGGCGGCCTGGGAGAAGCTCTTGCGCTCGACGACAGCGCAGAATGCGGCCAGCTGACGCGTGTCCATAAGCGTTCATTATGACGCCGAGGGAAGCTCTACGATCCAGGCGTGGCGAGCGACTCGCTCACGCGCCGCTTCTCGGAGCTGACGGAAGCGAGCCCGGCGCGGCGGCGCGACGCCGTGCTGCGCGCGCTCGACATCCTGCTGTCGGCGTTCTTTCTGCTCGTGACGCTCCCGCTGGCGTTGCCGATCGCCGTCCTGATCCTCGCGACGAGCGGCCGGCCGCTCTTCTACCGCGGCGAGCGCGTCGGCCGCGGCGGCCGGGTGTTCGAGATGCTGAAGTTCCGAACGCTCAGACGCGGGGCCGAGGAGCGGCTCGGGCCCTACCTCGGCGAGGAGCTCGTGCGCCGGACGCAGGCGGAGACGACGCGCGCCGGCGCCTGGCTGCGGAAGACGCAGCTCGACGAGATCCCGCAGCTCCTCAACGTCCTGAACGGCGACATGAGCCTGGTCGGGCCGCGCCCGATCCGCCCGCGCTTCTTCGAGGAGCTCGCCGCCGAGCTGCCGGCGTACTGGCAGCGCCTCGTCGTCCGCCCCGGGCTCACCGGCTTCGCGCAGATCCGCCGCGGCTACGAGACCTCGATGGCGGAGAAGCTGGCGCACGACCTCGAGTGGATCGCCGACCGCTCCGTCCGGCTCTACCTCCGCACCCTCTGGACGACGGCGCTGCGCATCGTCCGCCAGTTGTTCCTTTAGATCTCGAGCCGCGCGTCCTCGAGATCAAGGTCGCGACGGACGCGGAGGACAACGTCGCCGCTGATCACGCCGGAACGGCCCAGCTCCGTCACCGCGGCGCGCTCGGCGTCGAGCAGCTCGCGCCGCAACCGCTGGTACGCCTGCGACTGCTCCTCGATCGCACCGTCCGATTCCTCGTCGAAGCGCGACGTGAAGCGATTACGGCGGAAGTTGTAGAGCCCGCGCATACGCTCGGCCGTGTCGTCGCGCACCCAGTCCTCGCCCGTCAGCTCCTCGAGCCGTGCGAGCGCCGCCTCGGCTGCACGGATGCGCGCCTGCGCGTCCTCCTCGTCCTCGCTCGCGTCGGGCTCGATCCGAAGCGCGCGGATGAGCGGCGGCAGGGTGAGGCCCTGCAGAACGAGCGTCCCGAGGATCACAGCGAAGGTCAGGAAGATGATCAGGTCGCGGTGCGGAAAAGGCGGCCCGGCGTCCGTCGCGAGGGGGATCGAGAGCGCCGCCGCCAGCGAGACGGCGCCGCGCATCCCCGCCCACGAGATCAGGAACGTGTGCGTGAACGGCTTGCGCTTGTGGCGCCAGGCGAAGATCGGCAGCCAGACGATCCGAGTGACGATCACCGTCCCGGTCACGAGGATGGCCCACCACACCAGCTGCCAGGCCGACGTGCCGTTCAGCGTGTCGAGGATGCTCGACAGCTGCAGTCCGACGAGCGCGAAGACGAGCGCGTTCAGCACGAACGCGACGATGCTCCAGAGCGCCTCGCCTTGCAGGCGCGTTTCGACGGAGGTCAGCTCGGGTGTGCGCCAGCCGAGGTAGACACCGGCCGTGACGACGGCGATCACACCGGATGCGCTCACGGCCGCCGCCGGGATGAACGCGAAGTAACCGGTCATCAGCGAGAGCGTCACCTCGACCGGCGGGTTATCGACGCGCCGCCGCGTCTCGGCCACGAGGAAGCCGACGATCAGGCCGATGCCGATCCCGCCGAGCACGGCCCAGACGAGCCGCCAGGACACGTCCCACGCGGAGAACTGCCCCGACACGGCCGCTACGACGGCGACGCGGAAGAGCACGAGCGCGGTGCCGTCGTTGACCAGGCTCTCGCTCTCGACGATCGAGACGAGCCGCCTCGGCACTCCGAGCCGGCGCATGATCGCCGTGGCCGCGATCGGGTCGGTCGGCGCGACGACCGCGCCGAGCGCGAACGCGACGCTCCACGACATGCCGTCGACCGCCGCATGCGCGACGACGGCCACGGTGACCGTCGTGGCGCCGACGAGACCGATCGCCAGGACCGCTATCGCCTGGGCGTTCGCACGTAGGTCGCGGAGCGAGGTGCGGTAGGCGGAGAGGTAGAGCAGCGGCGGCAGCACGGCGACGAGCACGACCTCCGGCGGCAGCGTGATCGTCGGCATCCCCGGGACGAACCCGAGCGCCAGGCCGCCGAGGACCAGGAAGATCGGGTACGGGATCCGGAGCTTCGGAGCGGCGATCAGCAGCGCTGCGAGCGCCGCCAGGAGCACCAGCAGGATCAGCTGGTCGTGGGTCGTGAAGTGCACGGGTCGAGCC
>JBKOVW010000142.1:0-5479 GCA_046724095.1 Actinomycetota bacterium
TTGATTACCCACGTGTTACTCACCCGTTCGCCGCTGTCCCCAGACCCGAAGGTCTGGTTCTCGCTCGACTTGCATGTGTTAAGCGCGCCGCCAGCGTTCGTCCTGAGCCAGGATCAAACTCTCCGTGAAGAATGATTGCCGACTCGAGAGCCGGCGATCTTTTCACTTTGAGCTTGTGCTCAAAGTCCGTCCCCGAAGGGACGTGACAGGTTGTTCGTGGCCTCGACCACGCCGAAGCGTCGTCGAGGTCTCGACGTAAACGCACGCTGCTGAGTTTTCAAAGACCGGCGCTGCTGGCGACGTAAAAAAGCCTCCGACTCGCGCCAGAGGCCCAGGGAAGCTCGGAAACTTGCGACGTATCCGATTCGCGTCCTGTGGGCGCTCCAGTGTCGAGGTACAGAAACCGTCCTACGCCGCCCTATCGGGCAGCCGGAGAATGATAGCAGCGCTCAACCGCGCGTCAAGCGCATGAAATGGCGCTTCCCGGCCTGGAGGACGGCACCGTCGGCCTCGGAGAGCCCGAGATCGTACCCCTCGACCGGCCGGCCGTCGAGCTTGACCCCGCCCTGGTCGATCACGCGGCGCCAGTGGCTCGAGGACTCCCCGAGCCGGCCGGCGAGGAAGGCCGGCAGGTGGACGGGATCGTCCGTGACCGGCACCTCCTCGACCTGGTCGGGAGCCTGATGCTCCCGCACGACCCGCGTGAAGTGCTCCTCCCCACGCTGTGCGCCGTCCGCGCCGTGCCAGCGTCCGACGATGCGCCGCGCGAGCTCGAGCTTCCACTCCATCGGATCCTCCGGGTGCGGGTCCTCCTCGACGAGCAGCTCCCACCACTGCGGCAGCGCCGAGTCGGGGATCGACATCGTCTTGCCGAACATCTCCTCGGGCGGATCGTTGATCCCGATGTAGTTGCCGCGCGACTTCGACATCTTCTCCTCGCCGTCGACGCCGACGAGGAGCGGATAGGTCATCACCAGCTGGGGATCCAATCCGTAGTCGGCCATCACGTCGCGACCGGCGAGCAGGTTGTAGAGCTGGTCGGTGCCGCCGATCTCGATGTCCGCCTCGATCGCGACGGAGTCGTATGCCTGCATCAGCGGGTACAGCAGCTCGGAGATCGAGATCGGCTCGTGGCCGGCGAACCGCTTCGCGAAGTCGTCGCGCTCGAGGATGCGGGCGACCGTGATCGTGCGCGCCAGCCGCACGACCTCGGCGTACGAGAGCTTCCCCAGCCACTCGCCGTTGAAGCGGATCTCGGTGCGCTCGCGGTCGAGCACGCGGAACGCCTGCTCGGCGAACTCCTTCGCGTTCGCGTCGAGCACCTCGCCGGGCAGCACGGGCCGCTCCTCCGACCGTCCGGACGGATCGCCGATGCGCGCCGTGTAGTCGCCGACGATCAGCACGATCGTGTTCCCCGCCTTCTGGAACTCCGCGAGCCGGTCGAGCACGAACGCGAAGCCGAGATGGATGTCCGGCGCCGTCGGGTCGATGCCGAGCTTCACGCGCAGCGGCCGGCCGAGCTTCAGCTTTCGCTCGAGCTCGCCCTCCGGCAGGACGTTGACGGCGTGACGCGTTAGGTCAGTGGACAACGTGGTCGAGATGCTCGATCTCGATCGGCTCGACGTCGTCGGCGAGGTCGAAGCGGAACACCTGCGCGAGGAACGACGCATGCGCCGCGAGCGCGCGCTTCTGGTTCTCCGCTTTGCGGAAGCCGTGACCTTCGCCCGCGAACGCGATGTACGCGTGCGGGATGCCGCGCTGCTCGAGCGCCTCGACAATCACCTCCGCCTGCGCCGGCGGCACGACCTTGTCGTCGAGCCCTTGCAGCAAGAGGAGGGGCCGCGAGATCGAATCCGCGTGAGTGATCGGCGAACGCTCGCGGTACTTGTCGATCGCCGCGGGCCACGGGCCGACGAGGTAGTCGTCGTAGTGGGACTCGAACTTGTGCGTGTCCTCGTGGAACGTGACCAGATCGGCGACGCCGAACTGGGAGGTGCCCGCCGCGAACTCCTCGCGCACGGCAAGCGCCAGCAGGGTCGTGTAGCCGCCGGCGCTGCCGCCGGTGATCTCGACCCGCGCCGGATCGATGTCGCCGCGCTCGGCGAGGTATCGCGCCGCCGCGGCGCTGTCCTCGACGTCGACGACGCCCCACTCGCCGCGCAGCCGGTCGCGGTACTCGCGGCCGTAACCGGTGCTGCCGCCGTAGTTGACGTCGACGACCCCGATACCGCGGCTGGTGAAGAACTGCACCGAGAGCTGCAAGACCGGCGGGACGTGTGCGGTCGGTCCGCCGTGCACGTACACGATCAGCGGCGGCAGCTCGTCGTCCGGGCCGGAGAACTCGGGATTCCTCGGCGCGTAGTAGAAGCCGTGCGCGCCGCCGAAGCTCAGCGCCTCCGGCTTCGACAGCGACGCATCGTCGATCCTCAGCTCGCTCGAGCGGCGCAGCACCTCGTATTTCCCCGTCGCTGCGTCGAGCTCGAGGAGGGAGCTCGGCTCCGTCGGCGAGGCGCCGACCGCCACGATGCGCCGTCCGTCGCTCCGGATCGAGCTCATGTACGTGTACGGCACGTCGACCGGCTGCAGCTTCCCGCGGTCGAGCACCTCGAGCGAATCGACAGCGGCACGCGTGACGAGGCACGCGATGCGGCCGTCGCCGAGGAACGCGAACCGGCTCAGGTCGAACACCCATTGCGGATAGCCGATCTCGGCCTGCTCGTTCGTGAGCGCGTGCACCTCGCCGTCGCGCTCGACGTACAGATTCGACCAGCCGGTGCGATCCGAGACGAAGTACAGGTTGCCGTCCGGCCCCCACTCGGGCTGGAAGATCGATTCCGTCTCGGAGCCTGCAACGCGCCGCGGATTCGCGCACGACCCGTCGGCGCCGAGGTCGCCGAGGCAGAGATCCGTGCCCTCGAACGGCATGTGCGGGTGGTCCCAAGCGAGCCACGCGAGCCGGCTGCCGTCGGGGCTCGGCCGCGGCGCGGCGTAGAAGTCGCGGCCCGTCGCAATCACGCGCGGCTCCTCCGAGCCGTCCGCCGGCAGGACAACCAGCTCGTTCAGCGGCTCGCCGTCGCCGTGCGACTCGCGGACGCACACGATCAGGCGACCGCCGGCGAAGACGCGCCCGTCCGCATAGCGCCGGGCATGTGCGGCGGGAGGCTCGGGCGTGATCGGCCGCGGTTCGGCGCCCGGGGCGTCGATCCGGTAGAGCCGGCTGTCGTCGAAGTTGGAGCAGTAGACGACGCCGCCGTCGTGGAACCACGCGCCACCGCCGTACTCGTGCACGCGCGTGCGGACGTTGAAGCCCGGCGGGACGACGTCGACGGGCGTGCTGCCGTGCGGCCTGAAGACCAGCGCCTGCCGCCCCTGCTCCTGCGGCCGGCTCTCCAGCCAGTACACGCCGTCGTCGTCGAGGGACAGGTACCCGTAGGCGACGCCGCCCTCGTTCGCGACGAGGTCGAGCGTGATCGGAGAGGACCAGGAGCCGTACGGAGCGACGGTCGCCACTGTGCGCGCAACCTACAGCATGTACGGCACGAGGCCCTGCGCACCGAGCGCGTACCAGACCCCGAAGGCCAGGCTGAAGAGCCCGAGCACGGGAGCAACGCGGTGGAACGAGCGTCGCGCGGCTCCTCGCGAGAGAGCAACGCCGAAGCCGGCCGAAAGAAACGTCATCGAAAGGGCCGTGCACGCGGCAAACAGGGTGAGCGCAACGAGAGCAAGTGCGTGGCTCCGGATCGTCGCAAGCAGGAGAAGCCCGACCCCCGCCGTCCCTCCCATCCCGTGCACGAGGCCGATCGCATACGCCTGCCACGGCGACCGACCCCGTGGATGAACGTGCATCACACCGCTGCGGCATTTGAGCAGCAGGCTGACAGCGAGGACGACGATGACGACGCCGACCGTCGTTTCGGCCGCGTCCTGCACGCCGATGGGCAGATAGGCGCTGTAGAGCACAACGGGCAGACCGAAGACGAACAGTGAGGTCGCATGGCCTAGCCCCCAGACCAGACCGAGGCGCGCCGCGTGACGGGTCGCTCGCTCGCGCCTCGCCGCGATCATCGTCGTCACTGCCGTCAGGTGATCCGGGTCGCTCGCGTGGCGAAGGCCGAGCAGCATCGCGACCGCAGCGACGACGAGCAGCGTCGTGCCGTTCGAAAGCCCCGCGATGCGATCGTCGAGCCCGAACATCAGACTGCTCGCACCGTCATGCCGACGCCGGCGATGACGATCACGAGCGCGCTCAGGGTGGGCAGGAGCGAGAGCGCGCGGCCGTCGAACGCCACGCGCCCGAATGCGCTTCGCGCGAGCACGGCGACGAGGCCGATGCCCGTGATCGTCAGCGCGAGGCCGGCGCTGAAGGCGACGATCAGCAGCAGCCCGAAGCCGATCCGGTGAAGAGAGATCGCGGCGAGCAGGACGACGAGCGCCGACGGACACGGGAGCAGCCCTCCCGAAATGCCGACCGCGAGCAGAGAGCGGCGGCCGAGCTCGTGCTCGTGGTCGTGATGGTGGTGGTGAGCGCGATGGCGGAGGCGCGAGCGCAGGACGGAGACGCCGATTCCGACGACGAGCAGTCCGGAGGCGAGGTTCAGCCCCGGGTAGAGCTGCTCAGGAACGATGAAATGCGAGAGCAGCAGCGTGACGAGCCCGAGCGCGAACACCCCGACCGTGTGCGTGACGGTGACGATCAGACCGAGCAGCGCGGCGTGACGCGGAGTGCCGCGGCGTCCGACCAAGTACGCCGTAATGATCGTCTTCCCGTGTCCCGGCGACAGCGCGTGCGCGGCGCCCCAGAAGAGCGCAACCGCAAGCGACGCGAGCACGACCCAGACGCCGAGGTGGTCGCGTGCGACGAGCGACGCGAACCCCGAGTCCGCCACGCGGTCGGGCGCACGCAGCCCGGCGCCGCGCGTCACATGCGGACGTGTCTTGGGGACAGTCCCTGGGACGAGGCTCGTGTGGACATGTGTGATCTCGAGCGGGCTGGAGAGCAGGTCCTTGGGATATGCACGCAGCTCGTGGCTGCGGCTCGGCGCGTCGCCGACGACGATCTCTTTCCAGCCGATGCGATCGGCGTAGTTGCGATCGCGATACGTGACGTCGGCGCGGCCGTGCAGGCGCGGGCCGCGCAGGATGACCTCGAATCTTGTCGTCTTCAGCCCGCCCGCACCGTCTGGATGCGCGAGCGCCCACTCGACGGGAGTGAGGGGTGTGCGCTGCCCGTCCACCGCCAGCTCAGCGCCGCGCGCGAGTCGCTGCGCCAGGGCCGGCGCGTCGATCCTGCCGGCCTGGAACGTCGGGATCTCGGCGAGGTCGAGCACGTAGCGCACGTAGACGCGCGGGCCGGCGACTTCGACGCGGCTGAAGCGGTTGATCGTGAAGTTCCCCAGTGGATGCGCCGACGCGGCCGCAGGAGCTGCGAGAGCGGCGAACACGACGCCGACAACGAGCAGGCGCTTCACGGCCGCCTCCA
>JBKOVW010000253.1:0-4037 GCA_046724095.1 Actinomycetota bacterium
TCCCGGGGCGGATCTCGATGTTCGAGAAGTCCACGAAGAGCTGCATCAAGCCGTCGCGGGTGTAGTCGAAGATCGGGCGGTTGTTGATGACCTCGTAGCGGAGCTTGCGGATCGGCCCTTTCGTCCACGTCCAGCGCGGGAAGCTGGCGACGACCGAGCCACCGGGGGCGATCAGCTCGCGCATGCGCCGCACGTGCGCGGGCGCGTCGTCGATGTAGTCGAAGTAGCCGAGCGCCAGGATGACGTCGTACGAGCCGGGAATGGCCTCGCGCAGGAAGTCGCCCTGGATCAGCGTGACCTTCTCGTCCTCGAAGCGGGCAAGCCGGTCCTTCGCCAGCTCCAGCATCGAGTCGGAGAGGTCGATGTCCACGTAGCGCGAGGCGCCGTGGTCCAGCACGAGCTCGCCGATCCGCGCTGAGCCGCCGCCGACGTCGAGGACGCGCGGCGCCTCGTATTCGTCGACGACCTCGAGGGCGAACTCGCGGCGGTTGAAGAGGCCGGGGCGGAGCGTGCGCTGGAGCGCGTGCTCCTCGTCGTAGAGGTGGTCAAACGAGAACGCCTTGCGGCGAAAGTGCTCGCGTACGCGCCCCGTAGAGTCGGTCGATGTCGTCATAGGCCTGATGGTACGAGACGAGTCGATGCGTCCGCGCGACGTGTCGCAGCCGCTTCTCGACGAGGCCGCGCCCTGCATTCCGCCAGACGGTGATCCTGGCCGCGGCGAGGCGCTGCTTCGCAGTCGCGTTCGCCGGTAGCTCACCGCGCAGCCGGGGCCCGAACTCGTAAGGGTGGAAATACAGCACTGCGAACTCCCGGAGGTTCCGCGGCGGCAGCACGCGCCAGTAGCTGCCGCCGCCGGTCACCGGAAGCTCCCAGACCTCGCCGAGGCGATACGGCTCGTTCGGGATGTCGCCGAGGCGGTCGGGCACGCGCGGGGAGTCGTACTGGCTCGAGTCGTAGCGAAATCCGGCCTGCGCGAGCACGTCGTACGCCCACGGCGTGCGCCGGTTGATCGAGAAGGCCGGCGCTCGGTACGCCACGGGGCGCTGCCCCGTCGCGTCGGCGATCGTCTCGGCGGCCCGCTCGAGGTCTGCGCGGAACTCGTCAGGCGACTGGTCGTACACGCGCGCGTGTGCATGACCGTGGCTGGCCGGCTCGTGGCCGCGGCGCACGATCTCCGCGACCAGGTCGCGGTGCTCTGCGACGCTCATGCCGAGCAGGAAGAACGTCGCGCGCGCACCGAGCTCGTCGAGCAGGTCGAGAAGGTACGCGGTCTGCCGTTCGAGCGCGGCGTGGGGGCGATCCCAGTCCGGGAAGCCGAGGCGCCGGTGGACGAGCTGGTGCCAGTCCTCGAAGTCGATCGACAGCAGCAGCGTCGCCACGCGGGCGACTGTAGCCATGTCTTGGGGACTGTCCCTAAGACACGGCCGCTCAGGCCGGGCCGAGCCGCGGCGTGTTGGCCGCGACGACGCGGCCCTTGCCGGCTTCCTTGGCGCGGTAGAGCGCCTCGTCGGCCCGCTTGAAGAACGACACGGGGTCGTCCTCCGGCCGCAGCTCCGCGACACCCGCCGAGAGGTACAGCTTCCCCGCCTGGCCGAGCGGCCGCGACGAAACGGCGTTGAGGATCCGCCTGTACAGCTGGTCCGCATCCTCCAGCGACGACTCGGGCAGGACCACGGCGAACTCGTCGCCGCCGACCCGGCACGCGACGTCCGACGTGCGGACGACGTCGCGCACGCGCTCGGCCGCTTCCGCCAGCGCGGCATCTCCCGCCAGGTGCCCGATCCGGTCGTTGACCTCCTTGAAGTCGTCGAGGTCGAAGACGACGAGCGCGAGCTTCCGCTCGTACCGATGGGCGCGGGAGCACTCGCGCGCGAGCGTCTCGTGGAAGAAGCGCCGGTTGTGGAGACCGGTCAGCGCGTCGAGATCCGCCAGCCGGCGCGCCTCGCGGAAACGGCGCGCGTTCTCGATCGCCGGGCCGGCGCGCACGGCGAGCGTCTCGAGCTGCCGCACGTCGTCGTCCGTGAACTCGTGCGTCCGTGAGCGCGTGAAGACCGTGAGGTATCCGAGCGTCTCCCCCTCACCGGGGAGGGGCACTGCGAGACCTGAGTGGATGATCCCGCCCTCGTCGTCCGACCGCCGCTGCTGCTCGGGATACGTGTACGACATCGTGATCGCGCGGGCGAGGCGCCCGTCCGGCGGCCCCGCGACCGCGTGGTGCTCCGCCTCGTCGACGGAGAGCCCCAGCGTCGCGACGAGTGGCTTGCCTCCCTGGCTGTCGGGGAGCATCACGAGCGCCGCGTCGGCGCCTTCGAGCGCGCCGGCGGCCTCCAGCGCCCGGGACAGCACCTCGTCGAGGTCGATCGAGCCCGCGAGCTCGCCGAAGACGCGGTTCCGACGACCCTCCTCCTCGGCGCGCTCGAGGGCTCCCTGCAGCTCGAGCCCGAGCTCGTCCATCCGAGCGTTGAGGCTCTCGACCACCTCGGCCACCCGTTCGTCGGTCTTCCGGTCCGACCGCCAGCGGACGACGAGCAGGGCGAGGAGGAGCACGACGAGAGCGCCCAAACCAACGCTGATCCCAGTTAGAAACGTTGTCATTGCCGCGCCGCAGTAAGAAACGGACCCTCGAACTGACTGTAGTGGCGCTCGATCCTGTTCACTAGTGTTTGTAAAGCAGAAAAGCAGGTGCTCCAGTTGCAGCGAAAACGCACCAAGAGGCCCCGCGGTTGCGCTTCCCATGCGGGTTTCCGCGTTTGCGGCGGGCTCGGCTGTCGGCTACCATGGCTCGTCCGGTTGGCAGGGCCAGCGGCCCCGCCGACCGTTGTTGTGTGAAAAGGGACAAATCGGAGGTTCAGTGCCAACCGTCAATCAGCTCGTCCGCAAGGGCCGCGTCACCGCCAGGGCGAAGGTGAAGACCCCTGCGCTCGCCGGCGCCCCGCAGAAGCGCGGCGTCTGCACGCGCGTGATGACGCAGACCCCGAGGAAGCCGAACTCGGCTCTCCGCAAGGTCGCCCGCGTACGGCTGACGAACGGCGCCGAGGTCGGCGCCTACATCCCGGGCGAGGGACACAACCTCCAGGAGCACTCCGTCGTGCTGATCCGCGGCGGATCGACCAAGGACCTGCCGGGCTACCGGTACAAGGTCATCCGCGCGGCGCTCGACACCGCCGGCGTGTCCGACCGCAAGCAGGGCCGTTCCAAGTACGGCGCCAAGAGAGGCTCGTAATGCCGCGCCGCGCAGAGATCTCGGTCCGGCCGATCACGCCGGACGCCGTCTACAACTCGACCCTCGTCACGCAGGTGATCAACAAGGTCATGACGGAGGGAAAGAAGTCGACCGCGGAGCAGATCGTCTACGACGCGCTGACCCGCATCGGCGAGAAGACGGGCAAGCCGCCGGTCGAGGTGCTGGAGCAGGCCGTCAAGACGGTCACGCCCGTGCTCGAGGTCAAGAGCCGCCGCGTCGGCGGCGCCAACTACCAGGTCCCCGTCGAGGTCCCGCAGCGCCGGGCCCGGACGCTTGCCGTCCGCTGGCTCGTCGACTACGCGCGCGACCGCCGCGAGAAGGGCATGGTGGACAAGCTTTCGAACGAGATCCTGGACGCCCTCAACCAGCAGGGAGGCGCGTTCAAGCGCAAGGACGACGTCTATCGGATGGCGCAGGCCAACAAGGCCTTCGCGCACTACAGGTGGTAACGGGAATGGCAGTCGACACGAAGAGCAAGCTCGCCCTCGAACGCGTCCGCAACATCGGGATCATGGCCCACATCGACGCGGGCAAGACCACGACCACCGAGCGGATCCTCTATTACACGGGCCGCACCCACAAGATGGGCGAGGTCCACGAGGGCGCCGCGACGATGGACTGGATGGCGCAGGAGCAGGAGCGCGGCATCACAATCACGTCGGCGGCGACGACGGCGTTCTGGCGCGAGTTCCGTATCAACATCATCGATACGCCCGGGCACGTGGACTTCACGGTAGAAGTGGAGCGGAGCCTGCGCGTCCTCGACGGCGCGATCGCCGTCTTCGACGCGGTC
>JBKOVW010000270.1:0-2218 GCA_046724095.1 Actinomycetota bacterium
TCCTCGTTGTTCGTCGTCGCGAACAGCCTCCGTCTCAGACGCTTTCACAGCTTGCGGGAGGTGGCATGAAGCACGGATACGACAAGGCATCGCTGACGAAGCGGCTGCACCGCATCGAAGGCCAGGTGCGCGGGATCGAGCGCATGGTCGAGGACGACCGGTACTGCATCGACGTCCTCACGCAGATCGCCGCGGTCAATACGGCGCTCGAGAGCCTCGCGTTCAAGGTGCTCGACGACCACGTGAATCACTGCGTCGCCGACGCCGTCGCCTCCGGCGACAGGAAAGCCGCGGCGGAGAAGACCGAAGAGCTTCTCGCCGCAGTGCAGCGGTTTGCACGCACACGCTGACGAGAGCCTCAACCGCTCCGCCTATCAGGCGACGGTGCACTGCCTCACGGGTTGTGCGATCGGCGAGGTGCTCGGGATGGCGATCGCGACGGTCTTCGGGTGGGGGAACTCCGTGCAGATCGTGCTGGCGATTGCGCTGGCGTTCGTGTTCGGCTATGCGCTGACGATGCGACCGGTGTTGCGCGCCGGAGTCGGCTTCGGCGACGCCTCCCGGATCGCGCTGGCGTCCGACACCGTCTCGATCGCAATCATGGAGCTCGTAGACAACCTCTTCGTGCTCGCCGTGCCGGGAGCGATCAACGCGGGCCTCGGCAATGCGAAATTCTGGTGGAGCATCGCCCTCGGCTTCGCGATCGCCTTCGGCCCCGCCTGGGCAGCCAACCGCTGGCTAATCGCCCGCGGCAAGGGCCACGCGGTCGCGCACCAGTACCACCATCACCATTAGGGACAGGTCTTAGGGACTGTCCCTAAGACATGTCCCTCTACGGCGCCGCGAGGCCCGCTTGCCAGCTTGCCCACAACCGGGCGTAGCGCTCGCCCTGCCTGACGAGCTCGTCGTGGGAGGCGACCTCCACGAGGCGGCCGTGTTCCATCACGGCGACGCGGTCGGCTCGCTGCGCGGTCGACAGGCGGTGGGCGATCGTGATCACGGTCCGCCCTTCGGCAACCGCGGACAGCGCCGTCTCGACTGCGATCTCGGTCGCGGGGTCGAGGCTCGACGTCGCCTCGTCGAGCACGATCACCGCGGGATCGGTGAGCGCGATGCGCGCGATCCCGACGAGCTGACGCTCGCCGGCCGACAGCCGCAGCCCGCGCGTCTGCACGTCGGTGTCGAGCCCCTGCGGCAGCGCCTCGAAGCGGTCGAGCGCACCGATAGTCCGAAGGGCGCGGCGCACGTCCTCGTCCGACGCCTCGGGATGCGCGAGGCGAACGTTGTCGGCGATCGTTCCCGTGAAGAGGTGGCCCTCCTGCGGCAGCAGCACGATCTGCCTGCGTAACGACGCGAGCGTCGCGTCGCGAAGATCGACGCCGCCGAGCTCGATGCTGCCCTGTTGAGGGTCGTACTGGCGCGTCAGCAGCTTCGCGACGGTGGACTTGCCGGCGCCGGTCGCGCCGACGAGCGCGACGTGCTCGCCTGCCGCTACCTCCAGCGTCAGATCTCGGACGACCGGCCGTTTCCGATAGCCGAACGTGACGTCGCGTAACGCGAGCTCACCCTCGTGCGGCAGGTCGACGGCGCCCGGCTTCTGCGTGATCGAGACCGGCACTTCGAGCAGGCCGACGATCTTGGCCAGCGCGGCAAGCCCCTGCCGGAACTCGCCGAGCCACTCCGTGAAGCGCCCGATCGGGTCGAACAGCTGGATCAGCAGCAGCACGAACGCGCTGATCGTCCCGACCGAGATCGACCCGTTGCGGTACATGGACGCCGCCGCGAGCAGCACGACGATCAGCGCCGACGCCTGCGCGAGCGGCAGGAATGCGAACAGGCGGATGTTCACGAACGACGCACTTCGCCAGGCGCGGATCTGCGCCTGGCTGCGAGGGCGGTAGCGCTCGAGTGTCCGCTGCTCACGCCGGAAGGCCTGCACGACGCGCACACCGGCGAGCCCTTCCTGCAGCGCAGTCAGGGTCTCGGCGACGCGGTCGCGGATCGCGTGGTAGGCGCGGCCTGCGCCGTGGTGGAAGCTCCAGCTCGAGGCGATCAGGATCGGCAGTGCCACGAGCGAGATCGCCGCGAGCTCGGGCGAGAGGAAGAGCAGCACCACGATGGTCAGCGTGATCTGCAGCGCGCTGCCCACGATCTCGACGAGCGCCTCGCGCACGAGCTCGTTCAGCGACTGCACGTCGGACGTCAACCGGGAGACGAG
>JBKOVW010000088.1:0-19170 GCA_046724095.1 Actinomycetota bacterium
GCACTCTCACTGCATGGCCATGCTGCTCGGGACTGCAGGCGAGTCGGTGCCCGTGCGCGATGGTGAGCTCTGCCTCGGAACCTGGCAGCGCGTGCTCTTCATCGAGCTCGATCGCGAGCGCGATCGCCGCTGGCTGGTTCAGGTCGTCGGGAATTAACTCCGGCGTTCCGGGTTAGCGGCGCAGACGCACGTGCGCGCGGAGCGCGCACGTGCTGAAACGGCACCGCAAGCGGTGCCTCGGAGGTCGTCGGGAACTAGACGCGGTCGTCGTCGGCGCGGGCCCGAACGGGCTTGCTGCCGCTGTCACTCTCGCCCAGGCCGGACGGTCCGTCGTCGTCCTCGAGGCGCAGGACACGATCGGCGGCAGCACGCGCACGCTCGAGCTGACGCTTCCCGGGTTTCGACACGACATCTGCTCGGCGATCCACCCGCTCGCGGCCGCATCGCCGTTCTTCCGCGAGCTCGGTCTCGACGTCGAGTGGATCGAACCGGCGGACGCGCTCGCGCATCCGTTCGACGACGGAACGGCGCTCCTCGTCGAGCGCTCGCCCGACGCGCTCGGACCGGAGTACAAGAGGCTCGTCAGCCCCGCGATCGCGATCGCGCCTCTCCTTCTGGGACCTGTCACGTGCCTGGCACGAACGCCGGGGACTGCAGGGCGTTTCGCCGCGAGCGCGCTGCGCGAGGCGACGGCCGTCGCGAAACGGCTGCCGACGCCGCATGCCCAGGCGCTGTTCCTGGGAGCCTCGGCGCATTCGATCCTGCCGCTCGAACGCAAGGGCACTGCCGGCTTCGGGCTCGGCCTCCTGGGTCTCGCGCACACGCACGGCTGGCCGTTTCCGCGCGGCGGCTCGCAGGCGATCGCCGACGCGCTCGCTGCACGGCTGCGCGAACTCGGCGGCGAGATCGAGACCGGACATCCCGTCTCCTCGCTGCGCGACCTCCCTCGCAGCAACGTCGTCATCTGCGACGTCACGCCGCGGCAGCTGCTCGCGCTCGCCGGCAACCTCCGCCCTGCGCGCTACCGCCGCCGCCTCGAGCGCTGGCGCTACGGCCCGGGCGTCTTCAAGGTCGACTACGCGCTCGACGGCCCGATCCCGTGGCGCGCCCCCGAGGTTGCGCGCGCCGCCACCGTCCATCTCGGCGGCTCGCCGGCCGAGATCACCGAAGCCGAGCGCGCGCCGTGGCAGGGACGGCACGCCGAGCGGCCCTTCGTCCTGCTCGCGCAGCAAAGCCTCTTCGACGACACTCGCGCGCCGGTCGGCAAGCACACGGCCTGGGCCTACTGTCACGTCCCGCACGGCTCGACCGTCGACGTTCGCCGGGCAGTCGAGGCTCAGATCGAGCGATTCGCGCCCGGCTTCGGCGAACGGATCCTCGCGTGCCAGGCACATGACACGGCTGCAATGGAGCAGGCGAACGCGAACCTGGTCGGCGGGGACATCTCCGCGGGGGCCACCCTCCTGCCTCGTCTCCTGCGACCGCTTCCACATCGCACGCCGCTCCCGTGGCTGTACGTCTGCTCCGCGGCGACCATGCCCGGGCCTGGTGTCCACGGCATGTGCGGCCACCGCGCCGCTCGTGCCGCCCTCCGCCGGTCGGATCCCTCGTTCGAGGGGTAGCGCCCCCTCGGAGGCCGGGCGAAACAGGAAGTGGCGACGCGGCACGCCGCCCGAGGACATGACTGCCAAGATCACCGCAAAGCGCCTTCTCCCCCTCGCTCTGGTAACCGGCGTCGCCGTGACCGTCTTCGCGGGCGCCGCCAGCGGCCGGACGCAGGCCGTCGCGTTCGTCGCAGGCCCGTCGCGCGTCGTGCAGGGCAACCCGGCAACCGTTTCGGTGACGGTCTCGCCGGCCGGCACACGCTGCTCGCTGTCGGTTCGGTACAAGTCCGGTGCCAGGCAGAAAGGCCTCAAGACAGTGACGGCCAACGGCGGCATGGCAACGTGGACGTGGACCGTTCCGAAGCGCGTCCAGCCCGGCGTGACGCACGTCACCGCCTCGTGCGCCGGCGCAGGCCGCGCCACGCGCACGCTGACCGTCATCGGCGGCGTGCTGCCGCCGAAGATCGACGTCGTGCAGTCCGGCTGGTCGACACGCGACTACCCGTTCGGCGGCACCGGCGTCAGCTGGGGCGTCATCCTTTCGAACACGTCGAAGACGCAGGACGCCAAGGACGTGCAGGTCCTCTGCAACTTCGTCATGTCGGACAACCGGCTGATCGGATCGATGACGGTGCGCGTCAGCGACATCGCCGCCGACAGCAAGCACGCGACAGGCGGCGAGCTGACCTTCCCGGCCGGCGCGCCGATCGCGCGGCTCGAGATCGTCGTCAAGATCGGCAGCGCCGCACCGGCGACGCACACGAAGCCGGGCATCTCCTTCATCCGCGTGCTGCCAAGCACGTTCGAGCCCGCGTACGCCGGCTCGATCGAAGGCGAAGTGCAAAACGACAGCCCGCGCAGGACGATCCAGTTCGTGGAGCTCTCGGGCGTCGTCTTCGACGCGGAGGGCAACATCATCGGCGGGGCAACAGGCTTCGAAGCCGCCGCGCTGCCGCCCGCCTCGCGCCTGTTCATGAAGATCACGAACGGTGTTCGCCCGATCCTCTATGCACGTGCCGCGTCGGCGATGGTCTCGGTGGTCCCGACGTACATGACCGGCACCTAGCCGAGGCGCGAAGATTGCGGCCGTGCCGCGGCCGCTCGCCAAGCGCCTGCTCGACGTCGCCGTCTCCGCGGCGCTGCTGCTCCTGCTGTCGCCGGTCGTCGCGTTCGTCCTCGTCGCGTACGCGCTCGACGTGGCGTTCAATGCGCACGACCGCGGCAGCCTCCTCTACCGCGAGCCGCGCATCTCGCGTGGCCGCACCTTCGAGCTGCTGAAGTTCCGCACGCTGCGTGCCGACGCGCTGGCGCGCGCCGGCGGGCATGCGCGCCTGCTCGAAGCGGATCCGGCGAACCTGACGTGGCTGGGACGCCGAGTCCTGAAGCCGTGGTACGTCGACGAGGTCCCGCAGCTCTGGAACATCCTGCGCGGCGACCTCAGCCTCGTCGGGCCGCGCCCGTGGCCGCCCCAGCTCGTCGAGCAGCAGCGTGCCGAGGGCGTCACCTACCGCGACGAGGTCGCGGCCGGCCTGACCGGCCTCGCCCAGCTGACGAAGGGCTCGGACCAGCGCTACGCCGACCTGGACGTCGCCTACATCGAGCGCTGCCGCACGCTCGGAGGCTGGGGCGTTGTGCGTTACGACCTGGGAATCGTCTTCCGCACGATCCGCGTGATCGCGCGCGGGGAGGGCTTGAGCTACTAGCCTCTTCGTGCCGATAAGAGCGTCCATGGGGACTTCTGCAACGGGATCCCTGTTTCCCTGGCGACAACTCGGCACGCTGCTGGCGGACGAAGGCCTGCTGACCGAGACCGAGCTCGAGCTCGCGCTCGACGAGCAGCGGCGCACGGGCCGCCTGCTCGGCCAGATCGTCGTCGACCGCGGCTACGTCTCGGCGTTCTCGCTTGCGCGCGTGCTCTCCGCGCAGCACGGCGTCGAGCTGCAGCGTCCCGATCCCGAGCCGGAGCCTGCGACCCATCTCGCCGTCGTGCCGGCGACGTGGCGTCCGCTGGGCCGCCTGCTCGTGGAGAAAGGCCTGATCACGCAGACGCAGCTCGCGGAAGCGCTGCTCCAGCAGAACGAGACGAACGGCCGCCTCGGGGAGATCTTGGTCGAGCGCGGGGTCGTCACCGGCTCCGATCTCGCCCACGTGCTGAGCGAGCAACACGGCGTCGAGCTGACCGGAGAGCTCGAGACGACGGTGAAGCCGGCGACCCCGACGGAGCCGGTCTACCGCGTTTACGCCGTCGGCTTCCACCAAGGCTTCCAGCAGCGCAGCGGCCTCTGCGAGAGCGCGAACTTCCTCGACGCCGCGGACTTTGCCATGGAGTACGTGCAGACCCACGCGCCCGAGGCGCTCGAGATCGAGCGGATCGCGGGCGAGGCGCAGGAGACGGTCTGGACGTACAGCGAGACGAGGGCGGCGGCGGCAGAGCTTGCGCGCAAGGACCTCGTCGACACGTTCGGGTTCGACCCGACGCGCTGGGACCCGAACCGCTAGCGCGCCGCGCGGTACTCGGCCGCGGCGCCGACGAGCTCCTCGAAGAGCTTTCGGTCATGGCCGGCCTCGGGATGCCAGAGCACCCCGAGCGCGAACCGATGCGACGGATCCTCGACCGCCTCGATCGTCCCGTCCTCAGCGTGGGCCGCGACGCGCAGGCCCTCGCCGACCCGGCCGAAGCCCTGATGGTGATGTGACTTCACGGCGGCGCGGTCGCCGAGCAGCTCGGCGAGGCGCGTTCCCGGCTCGAGCGTCACGTCGTGGTCCGCAAACGTGCCGGGCGTGTGCTTGTGCTTGTCGTCGCCGACGACCTCCGGCAGGTGCTGCACGAGATCGCCGCCGCGCGCCACGTTGAAGACCTGGCTGCCACGGCAGACCGCGAGCACGGGCATGTCCCGCGCGAGTGCCGCCTCGAGCAGCGCGAGCTCGGCGCGGTCCCGCTCTGGGGCGACGCCAGACGTCTCGTCGTGCGGTTCTTCGTCGTAGAGCTCCGGGTCCAGGTCGGAGCCGCCCGAGAACACGAGCCCGTCGACAGCTCCGAGCGTCTCCTCCACGCCGTCGGCGCTCGGCGGGATCAGCACCGGCCGGCCGCCCGCGTGCTCGATCGCCTGCACGTAGGCAGCGGGAACGAGCGCCGCCTCCTCGTCCCAGTCGCCCCAGCGGGCGGGCGTGACGTACGTCGTGATGCCGATGACAGGTCTACTGATTCCGAAAATCTACGATCAACCGCGAAGGTGACGCGGCGGTCGTGACGCGGAAGGCCACCTCGCTCTCGAGCCCGACCGCCCAGCTGAGCACGGCCTCGAAGTCGCCGGTGCGCACAACCTCTTTGACGGCGGTCGCGCCGGCGCTCGCGCCCGAGATCCGCTTCGGCCCCTTGTACACCAGCTCGCCCTCGCCCGTGTTCAGGTCGAACCCGGACGCCGGCTCCATCCGCACGACGACGAACGCGTTGCCGGCGACGGCCACGGGATCGCCGGAGCCGTCCTCCTGCAGCGGCGGCTGCACGTACTCGACGCGATAGCCCGGCAGGCCTTCGTCGCGGAACTGGAAGACGACCCGGTCGTAGCCCTCGTGATGCCCGATCGCGACCCGCTCGAGCAGCGACGTCGCCTTGGCGGTGCTCGGCGCGACCACGACCGTGGTGCCGGCGCCGGCCAGCGGATCGGTCTGGGTCTGCTCGGCCGTCGTCGTCGGTGCGGTCGCCGTCGTCGTGCCCGCCGCCGGCGGCTCGCTCTCGCTCGAGGACGAGCCCCCGCACCCCGCCAGCGCGAGCACGGAAAGCGCCACGAGAAGCCTCGGTCCGATGCGCCGAGAGTACTCCGGCGTTGTTAAGAAACCTCGGTGCTCCAGCACTGGCTCCTGGTTCGCGGAACGGCGGGACGCCTCCTCCCCGACGACGTCGATCCGGCGGCGTTGCGGGCGCACTCCTCCACCCGGCGGCCGACCGTCCAGAAGGGCGATCTCGCCGTCTGCTACGCATCCGGCTGGCAGAACGTCTTCGCCGTCGTCGAGGTCGTCGGCGACCCGGAGAACGAGCCAGGTCGCGAGCGCTGGCGCTGGCGGTTCGCGCTGCGCCCGCTCCTGACCGTAAGGCGGATCAGCGAGGCGCCGCCCGTGGAGGCCGCAGGAGTCTTTCCGCGGAGCCTCGGGCGCCACTCCTACATCCGCCTGACGCCGGGGCAGTTCGAGGCCGCGCGCGAGGCGATCGCCGCAGCGGCGCGCTGACAAAGTCCGAACAATCCGCTTCGAAATCGCCAACCATTCCCTTCTAGGGTCACGGCCATGCGCGTGTGCCTTGCGGTCGCCGCACTCGGGGTCGCCGTCTGGATGGCAGTCCTCGCCCACACGAGCGAGGCAGCGCGTCCCGCCGCACACGACCTCCGCGCACTGCAGGGCGTCAACTTCGTCGGCTCGTGCAGGTTCAGCCACATGGCGATGGACGATCCGATCGTCTATCCGGAGCAGCCGGGGGCGTCGCACGATCACAGCTTCGTCGGGAACACGACAACGGACGCGTTCTCGACACTGCGCTCGCTGCGCGCCGGCTCGTCGACGTGCAAGCGCGACGCCGAGAGGGCTGCCTACTGGATGCCGACGCTGTTGCTGAACGGCCAAATGGTCACGCCGGCGGGTGCGACGATCTACTACCGGCGGAAGACCCTTACGCGGCTGCGCGCCTTCCCGGCGGGCTTCAAGATGATCGCGGGCGACCGCCATGCGACATCGCCGCAGGGAACGCAGATCACGTACTGGAACTGCGGCGCCGCGAGCAGCGTGCCGGTGTCGACCGACGTCCCGACGTGCCCGAACACGCAGGGGCAGAGCCTCCGCCTGCACGTCAACTTCCCGAGCTGCTGGGACGGCAAGCACCTCGACAGCGCCGACCATCAGAGCCACATGGCGTACGCGGCGAAGGGCGCCTGCCCGGCCTCGCACCCGGTCGCGCTGCCGGCCATCTCGCTCATCTACCGGTACCCGATCACGGGCGGCTCGGGCGTGACCCTCTCTTCGGGCGGCCGATACTCGGCGCATGCGGACTTCTTCAACGCTTGGCGGCAGCGGACGCTCGTGTCGCTCGTGAACGGCTGCCTCAACGCGCTCCGCCACTGCGGGCGCGACAGCTAGTAGCGTCTCCCGCATCGAGGAGCTTGCGCCAGGCCTGCGCCGCTGGACCGCGTGGCACGAGGAGTGGGAGGACGAAGTCGCGTCACTCGCGCTCGACACCCGCGACGGGCTCGTGCTGATCGACCCGCTCGATCCGCCCCCCGACCTGCGCCGCGCCGACCACGTGCTGGTGACGGTGTACTGGCACGGGCGGTCGACGAAGGACCTCGACGCCGGAAGCGTGTGGGCGCCGAGCCGGTCCGCGCAGCCGCTGAGGAACCGAGGCGTCGGCGTGACCGACGTCTTCCGGGACGGTGACGAGCTCCCCGGCGGCATCCGTGCAGTCCAGACGGCACGCGCCGCAGAGGTCGCCTACTGGCTGCCCGACCACAACGCGCTCGCAGTCGGCGACGTGCTGCTCGGGGCCGGAGCGAAGCCGCGGCCGACCGACGCTCCTCTGCGGCTGTGTCCGGAACGGTGGCTCGGGAAGCGGACCCACGACGACCTGCGAGCGTCGCTGCGGCGGGCGCTCGACTTGCCGGTCGAGCGCGTGCTCGTCTCGCACGGCGAGCCGGTGCTGCGCGACGGGCGAGGCGCGCTCGAGGCGTTGTTGTAGTGCGCAAGCACCTGATGCCTGAGGACCTCGGCGATCTCCTGGAGCAGCCACTCGTGGCCGTGCTCGCGACCAACCGCGTCGACGGGAGCGTGCTCCTGTCCCCTGTCTGGCACCGCTGGCGCGACGGCGGCTTCGACGTGGTCAGCCGCGCTGACGACGTCAAGGTGCGTCACCTGCGTCGCGACCCGCGCGCGAGCATCGTCGTCTACGAGCACGTCCCGCCGTACCGCAGCATCGAGGTGCGCACCCAGGTGCGGCTCGAGCCGGCACCCGCCGAGGCCGTCCATTCGATCGCGGTCCGTTATCTCGGCGAGCGGGACGGCGCCGCGTACGCAGAGGGCGGCGAGGACGACACGCTCATCCGGCTCGAGCCGGGACGGCTGCGCGCCTGGGACTTCGCCGACCAGTTCTAGTCTCAGCTCGATGGTCTATCTCCCCTCGACACGCCATCTGCTGCGGGCGAAGGACCTGATGGACGCGCGCTACCGCGACCCGCTCGATGTCCCCACGCTCGCCGGCGCGGCCCACCTGTCGCCCGCCCACTTCAGCCGCGAGTTCCGCCGCGTCTTCGGTGAGACGCCGCACCAGTACCTGCTCACACGCCGGTTGGAGCGCGCGGCCGCGCTGCTGCGGAACACCGATCACTCCGTCGCCGACATCTGCTTCGAGGTCGGGCTGACAAGTGTCGGCTCGTTCACGACGAGCTTCCGCCGCGTCTACACGATGACGCCGACGGAGTATCGCGCCGCGCATCCCCCCTCCCGCGCCGCCCGCGTGCCGACCTGCGTGCTGCAGGCGTACGCGCGACCGGTGTCCAGCAGTTTTCGAGAAGACAGGCGCGCGGCGCAGGGCTAACGTCGGCCGCGACGGTTCAACTCACACATGGAGGAACGAGATGCTCAAGCAACTGACACACGTGCAGGTCTGGGTCACCGACCAGGACGAGGCGCTCGAGTTCTACACGGAGAAGCTCGGGATGGAGCTGCGCGAGGACGTGACTGTCCCGGAAATGGGCAACTTCCGCTGGCTCAGCGTCGGCGTGCCCGGACAGGACGACGTCGCGATCACGCTGATGGCGATCCCGGGCCCGCCCGTCTTCGAGGAGGACACGCGGCAGAAGATCCAGGACCTGCTCTCGCGCGGAGCGTCAGGCGGTCTCTTCTTCACGACCGATGACGCGCAGAAGGCATACGAGGAGCTGAAGAGCCGCGGCGTCGAGTTCACGCAGGAGCCGACCGAGCAGCCGTACGGCATCGACGCGGGC
The DNA here is from genome assembly GCA_046724095.1 of Actinomycetota bacterium. Taxonomy (GTDB): domain Bacteria; phylum Actinomycetota; class Thermoleophilia; order Gaiellales; family Gaiellaceae; genus 3-1-20CM-4-69-9. The sequence goes on from JBKOVW010000088.1 coordinate 8,591, forward strand.
TTCCGCGACTCGTCCGGCAACCACTTCCGGATGATGGAGCCGCCGCGTTCCTAGACTGGAGGCGTGCTCAGCGGAAAGTGTGAATGCGGAGCCGTGCGCTATCGCGTGGCGGACGAGTTCAGGTACGCGGCCAACTGCCACTGCTCGAACTGCCGCGCGTCGACCGGCTCCGCATTCAAGCCCTTCGCCGGGATCGAGCGGGAGAAGCTCGAGGTGACGGACGGCGCGGACAAGCTGCTGATCTGGGGCGACGCGGACAACAACCACACGCGCTGCGCCGTCTGCGGGTCGCTGCTCTACTCGGTCGTGCGCGACGGCGCATACGTGCACGTCGCGCTGGGGTCGCTTGCCGACGAACCGAGCATCCGGCCCACCGAGCACATCTTCGTCGGCTCGAAGGCGCCGTGGTTCGAGATCACGGACGAGCTTCCCCAGCGCGAGGAGTACGACTAGCCGTTGTCGTCGTTGGCGGTGGCCATCGAGGCCGCCTCTTCCGGCGTCAGCCTGATGACTTGCTCACAGCCGCGGAACCTGGCCGGGTCGTGCACGATCACGTACGCGACGTCGTAGCCCGGTCCGCAGTTGAGGATGTCCGGCTGGTTGTCGTTGGCCAGCGCATGGAGGATGTCGTTCCCGTCCCCTCCGTACTGGACATCGGCGCCGGCGCCGGGCCACATCACGTCGTTGCCCACCCCGGCGTAGAGCACGTCGTTGCCGGGCCCGCCGCGGACGACGTCGTTCCCCTGTCCGGCGTAGATCACGTCGTTGCCGTCGTGGGAGCGGACGATGTCGTTGCCGCCACGGCCGTAGATGAGGTCAGGCCCGCCGGTCCCGTTCAGGTTGTCCGGGCCGTTGGTTCCTCGGATGACGTCGAGCGCTGCCGCCGACGCAGCTGCCGCCAGCACGAGCGCGGCGACAACAGCAAGGACGATCGCCTTTTTCTTCACGTTCCGAACCTCCGGTCGAGGGTCGTTGACGCCGCCCTTTATCCCAGGCGCGTATGTGCGACCGGTGAGCGCTGGGTAAGCGCGTGTAAATCGTCCGGCGGCAACGAGATGGTGAACGCGGTGCCCGTCGGAGAGCTCGTCACGCGCACGTCACCACCCATCGCCTGCGCGAGCTCGCGCACGATCGCGAGACCGAGACCGGTGCCGACGGGGCGATCCCCGCTGTAACGACGGTAGAGGAAGAAACGGTCGAACGCGCGTGGGAGCTCTTCGGCGGCGATGCCGGGGCCGGTGTCCGCCACGGTCAGCTCTCCCGGCGTCGCGCTGAGCGTCACGGTCCCTCCGGAAGGCGTGCAGCGCAGCGCGTTCTCGACGAGGTTGGACACGGCCTGCAGCAGCCGGTCGGGATCTGCGCTGGCATGCGCCCCGCGTCCGTTCTCGACGCGGATGCGGACTCCGAGGTCACGCGCCCTGGCCGCATGGCGCTGCGCGGTCTCGCGCGCGATCTCGGCGAGGTCGACGGTGTCCGGCTCGATGTCGAAGCGGCGCTGGTCGAGGCGTGCAAGGTTGATCAGGTCGGCGATCAAGCGTTCGAGCCGCGCGGCCTCCGTGCGGATCACCTCGACGGCGACGTCCGGCTTCAACACGCCTTCCTCGAGCGCCTCGGAGTAGCCGCGAATCGCCGTGAGCGGCGTCTTCAGCTCGTGGCCGACGGACAGCAGGAACGAGCGCTCCGCCGCGCGGGCGCGCGTCAGCTGCTCCGCCATCGTGTTGAACGATTCCGCGAGCTCGCGCATCTCGCGCGCCCCGGCCACCGGGAGCCGCTCCGGATCGTGCCCTTCGGCGAGACGGCGGCTCGCTCCCGCGACGCGCGCGATCGGCCGCGCGATTCCCCGCGCGAGCGCGGCGGCGACCGCGATCGCGAGGACGCAGCCGAGCGCGCCCGCGATCAGCAACGCAACGAAGAAGGGCCGGCTCTCCGCGCGCACCGAGCCGGCCGTCCGTAGGAGGACGACGACGTCGCGGCCGCTCGGCTGCGTCGCATAGAGATAGTCGCGTCCGTTGATCGTGATCCGGCCCGTCGGCCCCGCCGGGACGAGCAGGCGGGCTTGCCTCTCGGGCAGGACGGTCAGGCGCTCGTCCTGCGTCGCGAGGAACCGTCCCAGCTGTCCCGGTGCCGGATGCAGGTCGCCCTGTGCGAGCAGACGCGCCTGCCGCTCGAGACCGCGGAACGCGCCGTGCTCGAGCGAGCGCCGCACGAAGAACGCCCCGACGAGCAGGGAAACCGACACTGCCGTGAGCACCGCCGCGGCGATCGCGAGCCGCAGGCGTGCCTGGAGCGAGCTCACGCCTCGAGGATGCGGTAGCCGACGCCGCGAACGGTCTGGATCAGGCCGGGCCGCCCGAGCTTCTTGCGCAGCTGCGCGACGTGGACGTCGACCGTGCGCGTTCCGCCGGCGAAGGAGACTCCCCACACGCGGTCGAGCAACCCGTCGCGGGTCACGACGCGCCCGGCGTGGCGAGCGAGCTCGGCGAGCAGCTCGAACTCCAGCGTGCGCAGCTCGACCGGCCGGCCGGCCATCGTGACGGTGCGGCTGCGGAAGTCGATGCACAGCTCCCCGACCTCCTGCAGCTGTGCGTCGGCCGGAAACGGCTCCGCGCGCCGCAGGACCGCACGCACGCGTGCGACGAGCTCGCGCGGTGAAAACGGCTTCGTGACGTAGTCGTCGGCTCCGAGCTCCAGCCCGATGACGCGGTCGGCTTCCTCGTCGCGCGCGGTCAGGATCAGGATCGGGACGTCCGCGCTCCCACGGAGTCGTCGGCAGAGCTCGAAGCCGTCCAGGTCCGGCAGGCCGAGGTCGAGCACGACGAACCGCAGCTGCTCGCGCGTGGCCGCGTCGAGCGCGGCCTCGCCGGTGCATTCGCGGACGACGGCGAAGCCGGCCTGCTCGAGGTATGCAGCGACAAGCGCGCCAATCGCGTCGTCGTCCTCGACGACGAGCGCGACGCCGCTCACGGCCGCAGCGCCCGGACGGCGATCACGAACCTGCCCCTGTGCTCGACGGTCGCGACGTCGCCGCGCCGCAGCCGCGCGAGCCTGACCGGCCGCCCGTCGAGCGTGACGAGCGTGGCGGGCCTGACGACGAAGGCCTTGCGGGAGCCGTCGAGCTCCCGGATCGCGACCCGCGGCGGCGCGACCCGCACGACGATGCCTTGATCGACGACGCGCGCGGCAGCCGCGCTCACGGGTGCAAACACGAGCGCGGCGCAAGCAAGCAGCAGCCAGAGCCGTCGCATGCTGCGATCGTGCTCGACGCGGATCAACGGAGCGTGTGCTCTGTGTAAATCGGACGTAAAACGTCAGCCGGTGAGCCGGCTCGCGCGCACCCTCAGATAGCGCTGCTCCGCGAGGTTCGTGCTCCGGCGCGCGGCGGCTCGGTAGCACGCGACTGCGCCGTCGACGTCGCCCGCCATCTCCAGCAGGTGCGCGCGGACGGCGTCGACGCGGTGGCTGTCCGGCAGGCGCTCGTCAAGACCGTCGAGCACGGCGAGGCCCGCTTCGGGCCCGTCCGCCATGCCTGCCGCGACCGCACGGTTGAGCGTCACGACGGGGCTGCCCGTCAGCTGCTCGAGCAGACCGTAGAGCGCGAGGATCTGCGGCCAGTCGGTGTCCTCGGCACGCTCGGCGCGGCTGTGGACGGCGGCGATCGCCGCCTGGAGCTGGTACTCCCCGACCGCGCCGGCGGCAATCGCCTCGTCGAGCAGCGCGAGACCCTCGGCGATCCGCTCGCGATCCCAAAGGTTGCGGTCCTGGTCGGTCAGCGGGACGAGCTCGCCGCCGGCGTCGAGCCGCGCGGGGCGGCGCGCGTCGAGCAGCAGCATCAACGCCAGCAGCCCGCCCGCCTCAGGATCGCCGGGGAGCAGGCGCATGGTCATCCGGGTGAGCCGGATCGCCTCGACGGACAGCTCCGCGCGCTGCGACGTGTAGCCCTCGTTGAAGATCAGGTAGAGGACGTGCAGCACGTTGCGCACCGCCGCCGGCCGCTCTGCAGACGTGGGCATCCGGAAGGCGATCGCCGAGGACTTGATCTGCCGCTTCGCGCGGCTGATCCGCTGTGCCATCGCCGTCTCGTCGACGAGGAACGCCCGCGCGACCTCCGCGGTCGTCAGGCCGCCGACGGCCCGAAGTGTCAGCGCGATCGCCGACGCCGGCGTCAACGCCGGATGGCAGCACATGAACAGCACCGTGAGGGTGTCGTCCCGATCGGACACGACTCGTGCCTGGCACGCCTGGGCGACCGCCACCGCCTCCCGCTCGCGGCGTGAGCGGTCGCTGCGGTACTGATCGATCAACCGCCGCGTCGCCGTCTGGAGAAGCCACGCGCGCGGATTGTCGGGAATGCCGTCGCGCGGCCACCGCTGCGCCGCCGCGAACAGCGCCTCCTGGACTGCATCCTCCGCGCCGGCGAAGTCGCCGTACCTCCGCGCGAGAGTGCCGAGGACCTGCGGCGCCGCGTCGCGCAGCAGGTCCTCGACACCGGAGGGAGCGGTCAGTGCTTGCCGCCTGCCGTCTCCAGGTACGCCTCCATCTCGGCGGCGTCCGACGGGCCCTCCTCCATCACACGCCGCACCTGGATCGGCTGCTGGGTCGGCAAGCCGCCAGGTCCCGGCACCGCGGAGATCTTGCCCGCGATCTCGAGAGCGCGCGCCTCGGAGTCGACGTCGAAAATCTGGAACCCGGCCAGCCACTCCTTGAACTCCTGAAACGGGCCGTCCGTCACAACGGGCGCCTTCCCGTCCGACGTGACGATCTTGGCGAGGTCCGGGCCGGTCAGGATCTCGGTCTGGACGAGCTCGCCGCTCGCGACCAGCTCGCGATTCAGCGCCCCGTAGTAGTCGAGGTGGGCCTGGATCTCCTCCGGCTTCCACTCCTCCATCGGCGTGTCGACCACGCCGCCCTCGAAGTTGACGATCAGCACGTATCGAGCCATCTCACTCCTCCCTCGTGGACGTTTGCATCAGGAGGACGGAGCCGGTGAAACGTTCTCGACATCAATCCGCGAGAAACACTTCGAGCCGCTCGGCCTCGTCCCTCAGCTCCCGCTGCGCCGTCCGCGAGAGCTTCGCGAACGGCGCCGTCACGACACGGCCGTCCTCGACCGTCCAGGTGCCCGCGACGAAGCCGTCGACGAGGAACGTCTGCGCGACGTCGCCGTTCATTCGGATCACCTGCTTCCTGTACTCCTCCGGCAGGATGCGCGTCCGGTCGGCCCAGGCGAGCAGCGCGTTGTCCCACTTGGGCAAGAACCGCACCGGCGCCGGCGTGTCGGGGGCGGGCAACGGCGCCCGCGGGACGTCGAAGAGCTCGCGGCCCTGCTCGTCGCGGAACCGCCTCAGCGGCTCGAGCAGCGCGAGCGAGGCCTTCAGCTCCGGCACGTGCATCATGCTCCACTGCACGACGTCGCGAAGGGACGAGGGCCCGAACGCCGTCAGGTAGCGGCGGATCATCTCGGCCCGCGCCTCGAGCGGAACGTGCTGCTCCGGCTCGTCGAGGAGCACGAACCTGCCCTCCGGCCGCGCACGCCACAGCGCCGTCTCATGGTGATGCACGAGGTGCGCGCGGATCCGCGCCGCACGCCACGCGCGCCGCGCGCTGATGCCCGTGATCCGGTGCTTGCGCTCCAGGTACGCGATCGCGTCGGCAGAGATCACCGGCCCGTCGGCGGCGAGCTTGCGGACGGTCGGCGCGAACCGCTTGGCGATCGAGGTCTCCCACGGGAAGTTCGTCTCGCTCATCGCGGCGCGGATCAGCCCGTAGTCACGCGGCGTCACCAGGTGGAGCGTCTGACGCATGACCGTCGCCTTGACGACCGTGCCTTTCGCGAGCTCGCGCTCGAGCGTCGCCCGCTTGAAGCCGGTCGTACGCGTCCAGATGCCGACGTACGGCGCCGGCGGCCACTGTGCCTGCATCCCGACGAGCCGCTCGATCACGGCGACCGCCGAGAGCCGCTTGCGCTCGGGCAGCAGCTGCCGCGCGAGCGCGGCCCGATTCAGCTCGCGCAATGTGAGAACGCGTTCAGCCACGGTCGACGTGGTTAGCGCGTGTCGCCGCCCCACTCGGGCTGCCACAGGCGCAAGCCGCCTTGGAACGCGTTCATGTTGTCGCCGCGGCGGCAGTTCGGCGGGAGCTCGTCGAGCTCCTTCGCCCCGCCGCCGCCGATCACGACGTAGTCCGGCTCGAGCGCCGCCGCGAGCCTCGCGACGACGTCGAACACCGTCTTGCGCCACTCCTTCTTTCCGTGCCGCTCGAGTGCTCGCTCGGAGACGTAGTCCTCGAACGTCTTGTGCCGGTACGGGAGATGCCCGAGCTCGAGCGGCTCGACGACGCCTTCGGCGATCACCGCCGACCCGAGGCCGGTTCCGAGCCCGAGGAAGAGCATCCGGCCGCCGTCGTAGCTCCCGATCGCCTGCATCACCGCGTCGTTGACGATCTTCGTCGGCGCGCCGAACGCCGCCTCGTAGTCGAAGCCGACCCAGCCGTCGCCGAGGTTCACGGGCTCCGCGATCGGCTTGTTGCCGCGCACGGGCGTGGGAATGCCGACGCTGACACGGTCGAACGTCCACCCCTCGACTGCCGACACGACGCCGTCGACCATCTCCCGCGCCGTCAGGGTCGGGCCCGAAGCGAACCTGCGCCGCTCGGTCTCTCCCTCGAGCAGCGCCTTGACGTGCGAGCCGCCGACGTCCACTGCCAAGACGGGCATGCACTGATTTCACCAGATCCTCACCAGATCGTCGCCGCTGCGGAACCCATTCGCCTTGCCGCCCGCGAGAGGGTCCCGCAGTCATTCGATCGGGGAGGGAGCATGTCACGAACGAGTCTTTGCCTCGTCCTGCTCGCTGCGCTGGCGATCGGAGCGGTCGCAGCGGGAATCGCCGTCGCCGGCAAAGGCAACGGCAACAACAAGACGTTCGAGTACTCAGTCGGCCTGTGGGGGGACCTGCCCTACAACGACGTGCAGGCCGAGACCGGCGTACCCAATCTGATCGCCGACATGAACAACTCGGACATCTCGTTCTCGATCCACGACGGCGACCTGAAAGCCGGCAGCGGCACGCCGGGCTCGCAGACGCCGACCACGTGCAGCGACGCGCTCTACCAGCAGTCGATCACGTACCTCAACTCACTCCAACAGCCGGCGTTCTTCACGCCCGGCGACAACGACTGGACCGACTGCGACCGGCCGGCAAACGGCTCCTACAACGAGCTCGAGCGGCTACAGCGTGAGCGGCAGCTCCTCTTCTCCACCAGCCAGTCGTTCGGCCAGAAGACGATGGCGACTGAGGTCCAGACGGCGCCGCTGTGCGTCGGTACGACCAACACGGTGGCCGGGTCGACCGCCGGCCCGTACTTCCCGACGCCGTGCGTCGAGAACCGCCGCTGGACGTTTCACAACGTCACGTTCGCAACGGTGAACGTCCAGGGCACGTGCAACAACCGCTGCTCGAGCGGCGGCGGCGCCCCGGACGCCGGCGGCGACCCGACGGAGTACAACGCCCGCGAGGCGGCCGACGAGCAGTGGCTCCAGCAGACGTTCGACGAGGCGAAGGCCAACGGCTCGGCCGGCGTCATGATCGTGTGGCAAGCCGATCCCGGCTTCGACCAGAGCGACGCGACGCGGGCGCCGCTCCGCGACCCGAAGACGCTGGATGAGAGAGACGGCGCTGTGGACGGGTACAAGGCCATCCTGTCCAAGCTGCGCGACCTCACGATCGACTTCGAAAAGCCGGTCGTGCTCGTCCACGGCGACTCGCACTACTTCCGCATCGACAAGCCGTTTCAGAATTCGCAAGGCCAACGGCTCGAGAACTTCACGCGCGTCGAGACGTTCGGCGACAACCAGGGCAACGGCAACAACGACGTGCAGTGGGTGAAGGCCCTCATCGACCCGCAGAGCCGCGACGTCTTCGCGTTCCAGCCGCAGATCGTGCCCGCCAACCGAGTGGCGGTGCCCGCCCCTTAGGCCCAGGGGAGAAGCTGCCAGTACGAGGGGTGTTCGCGCCGCGACGGCTCGAACCCCACGTACGCGTCCTGCGGGGACGTCACTTCCTGCTCGGCGCTCGCGCCGTACCGGGCCGCGAGCTCGGAGACCGGGTAGACGACCTGCCAGTCCTCCGACCGCGTCCCGGCCATGAAGATCACGCACGGCCCGTCGCCGGCGCCGACGAAGATGTGCTCGGTACCGGCCGAGCTGTGGAAGAAGTCCCACTGCCTCAGCCGACGCTCTTCTCCCTCGACGAGGAGCGTGCACTCGCCGTGCAGGACGAGGAACGCCTCCTGCTCCGACTCGCGGTGGTAGAGCCCATTCGGCTCACCGGGCTGGAGAACATGGAGCCTGACGCCGAGCTGCCGAAACGAGAACTCCCCGCTTTCGAACGCACACTCGGCGCCGGACGGCTGCTTCTCGCCGCCCTCGGAGGTCAGCCACTGCGCGTCCCGCACGTTGACGACGAACCAGCCGTCCCCGGCTGGTGCGAGGCCTGAGCCCGAGTCGGCGAGCGGCGCCTCAGGAACGGTCACTGAGCCTTTCCGCGACCGCGCTGACGCTCGACACGTTCGCTTCCTTGGCCTCATGCAGGAGCCTTCGCATTCCGGCGGAGAGAGCCGAGCGGAGTTGCTCGGGGTCGAGCACGCCAACGTGCGTCTCGTCGAATTCGGCAAGCGTTTCGGCTGGCAGGTCGTCGTAGCCGCGCGCCTGTACCGCCGGCAGGTCGTGGCGGAGGCAGGCGAGCGAGAGCGCGTGGTCGCGGACCGCGCCGACGTAGTGCTCTGCCTGCCAGAGGCGATCACGATCGATGCACGAGCGTGCGTGCAGTCCGTAGATGACGCCCCAGCCGAACAGGTCCTCGGGGGAGGGCGGCGTGGGCGTCCGCGTGTGCTCCTCTGCGATGTCGCCGAACAGCGTGCGCCAGCGGGGACCCGCCGGCGCGAACCGCGCGGCCGGCGTCAGCGAGAGGTCGAACTGAAGCGCGTCGGGCAGCAGGAACACGCGGTAGATCGTCGGCGCGCGCTCGAGGTCGACGAGATGCACCGCGCCCTCGTCGCCGTGCGCGCGCGTCCAGTCCTCGAGGACGTCTGCGACGGGCACGCCGTCGGCGACGGCGAAGGTGAGGTCGAGGTCGGAGAAGCGATCGCCGCTGCCGAGCGCCAGCGAGCCGACTGCGGCTCCGGCGACGACACGCTCGTCCGCGTCGGCCAGAGCGAGGACGCGGTCGCGCAGAGCAGCCCGTTGTTCGACCGTGAACACGACGGCGCGGATCGTAGTCGTCCGAGCCTCAGGGTTGGACGACGTCCCAGCCGGCCCAGTACTTGACCAGCCTCGGTGGCGCTTCCTTCGCCGGCCAGAGCTGAAGCCGGTAGCTCTCGTGTCCTTCGATTTCGCCGGCGGCCCCTACGACGTAGCCTCGCCCGGACAGGCGCGCACGGTATGTGTTGGGCGGAACGTTCGTCTCGATCGGCGTGCCACCCCCGGAGACCTCGAAGGCGATCCTCCCCGACGGCAGCGGCAGCGGCACCTCGACGACGTGATCCCAGCCGTCGACGTCGAGCGGCGGGGGTTCGCCGCTCACCTCGATCCGCATCGGCGCCTTCCAGTTGTACTGGCTGGGCGCCAGGACGTCGACGAGGCCGCTGTCATAACCGACGAAGCGACGCGAATCCGAGGCGTCGACCAGTGCCCGGCTGAGCGGGTTGTCGTCCTCCGTGTCGTCGTCGCCCCAGGTCGCCGCCTCAGCGTCGTAGATGTAGATCTGGCCGTAATCCGATTCGACGTCGAGCTCACGCACGAGCGCGGCCTGCCGGCGAGGCGCGCCGCAGCTCTCGTGCGCACAGCCGGACGCAAACAGGACCACAGCCCCGAATGCCAGTGGGAAGAACTTCACCGTCTGAATACCGGCGGGTGGTGCAGCAACGACAAGGGGTATCGAACAGCACTTACACGTTGCCCACGTTCCTTACACGATTTTGACGATTCCCCTGCAAATGCGCGGGTAGACACCTCTTAAGCCTCTCGGGACCGCCCGGCAGGGCGGGGCCCTGACCGCCGACCAAGGCGCGTGGTCAGGCACCCAGCCGATGACGTTCGCGTACCAGTGGCGCCGCTGCGATACGGGCGGCGCGAGCTGCTCGAACATCGTCGGTGCAACGAGCAAGACGTACACGCTGACGTCTGCCGATGTGGGCAACCGGCTGCGTGTCCGCGTGCGCGCGTCGAACAGCGCCGGTTCGTCCACGGCGCTCTCTCTGGCGACGGCAGTCGTCACGAACCAGCTGCCGAAGTCCCTCTCACTGCACGGTGGTCAGTCGACTGTCGTGTACGGCGGCACGGTGAGCCTGTTCGGCTCGGTCGTGAACGGCCAGGCGGGCGAGCCCGTGACGATCAGCGAGCAGCGCGTTCCGTCGTTCAGGGGCGTGAATGTCCAGACGGTGGTCACGGTTCAGACCGCCACCGACGGATCGTTCAACGTCGCCGTCCGCCCGATCGTCCACACGCTGTACCGCGCGACGAGCGGCCAGGAGGCGAGCAACACGATCTCCGTCAACGTGCGTCCGCGTCTGAGCCTCTCGCGGGT
>JBKOVW010000093.1:0-16533 GCA_046724095.1 Actinomycetota bacterium
GATCGACGGCGAGGTCGTCAACAAGCTGCCGCCGAAGGACCGCGACATCGCGATGATCTTCCAGAACTACGCGCTGTACCCGCACATGAGCGCCTTCGAGAACATGGCGTTCGGGCTCAAGCTCCGCGGCATGAAGCGCGAGCGCCGCGGCGACCGCGTCAGGAGCACGGCGAAGACGCTCGGCCTCGCGGAGGTGCTGCCGAAGAAGCCGCGCACGCTCTCCGGCGGGCAGCGGCAACGCGTGGCGATGGGCCGCGCGATCGTCCGCGAGCCGAAGGCGTTCCTGATGGACGAGCCGCTCTCGAACCTCGACGCGAAGCTGCGCGTGGAGATGCGGGCGGAGATCGCGCGCCTGCAGCGCGAGCTCGGGGTCACGACGATCTACGTCACCCATGACCAGGTCGAGGCCATGACGCTCGGCGATCGCGTCGCGATCATGCGCGAGGGCGTCCTCCAGCAGGTCGCGCAGCCGCAGGAGCTCTATGACCGGCCGCGCAACCTGTTCGTCGCCGAGTTCATCGGCTCGCCCGCGATGAACCTCGTCGGCGCCGACCTCGCGCGCGCGAACGGCGCGTTCGTCGCGAAGTTCGGCGACACGAACCTGCCCGTCGGCGAGCGCGTGCTGTCGTCACGGCCGGGGTTGCCGCAGTTCGAGGGGAAGCGGTTGATCCTCGGCGTCCGCCCCGAGGACATCGAGGACGCGAGGTTTGGCAGCGGCGAACCGCTTGGCGCCGTGGTCGACATCCGCGAAGACATGGGCTCGGAGGTCTTCGTGCACTTCGACCCCGGCGCGCGCATGGTGGCGGGCGAGGACGTCAAGGCCGCGGTCGGCGAGGACGCGGCCGAGGTGAAAGGCAGCGCGTGGGTCGCGCGGCTCGACCGCGACACGGCGGCTGCCGAGCGCGAGCGCATCGAGCTGGCGATCGACACGAACCGCCTCCACTTCTTCGACCCCGAGACCGGCGACGCGATCTACTGAAGTACTTGGAGCAGGCGGTCGTCGTCCTGCTGCGTGCGGATCGTGGTGCGGATGCCACCGGGCACGGGGCGCACGGCGAGCCCATGCTGTAGGAGACGGTCGTACTCGGTCTGCGGGTCGTCGACGGGGACGTAGAGGAAGTTCGCGTGCGACTCGCGCGGCTCGAAGCCGAGCTCGCGCAGGCGTTCCGCCATGCGCTCCCGCTCCTCGAGGATCGGCCTGACGTCCGGGGGGCGAGCGAGGCCGGCGAGCGCGAGCGCCGCCGAGAGCGTGGAGAGCGGCGCCGGATGCTGGCGCTGGTTCAGCTCCGCCGCGACGTCGCGGCCGGCGAGCGCGTAGCCGACGCGCGCGCCGGCCAAGCCGAACGCCTTCGAAAAGGTGCGGAGGACGACCACGCCCTCCTCGATCAGATCGACTGCGCTCGTGCCCGAGTACTCGAAGTACGCCTCGTCGACGACTAGCGGCCTCGCGGACGGGAGCTCGCCGAGCTCGCCCGTCGGGTTGTTCGGCCGGCAACAGATCGTGAGCGCGGGATCGTCGTCGCCGACCTCCGCGCCGGCGACCCAGACGCTGATCGGGAACATCGGGTAGGTCGGGTCGTTCGAGATCGCGACGGTGTCGCCGGGGGAGGCGAACGAGCGCGTCAGCAGCAGGATCAGGTCGTCTGCGCCGGCGCCGAGGACGACATTCTGAGGCGCGACGCCCGTGTAGTCGGCAATCGCGCGCTCGAGCTCCGGATAGCCACCGTGCGGATACGTGTGGATGCGCCCGAGCTCCTCGGTGAGCGCCTCGGCGCGCGTCGACGGGAGCGCCTGCGGGGACGTGTTCCCGTCGAAGCGGATGATCTGCTCGGCAGGGAGGCCGACGCGCCGCGCGATCTCGTCCGTCGACGGGGCGTCGTACGACTGGATCGTCCCTGTCAGCGCGCGCACGGGACGAGCCTAAGAACTACGGTCCGCCGGTGCCAAGGTGGTGTGCCTTTGCGGGGCTCGCATTCGTCGGGCTCTTCGCGGTGGGCGCAGCGGTGTACGGAAGCGGCGCAGGCAGCTCGGACACGGAGATCGCGGCCTACTACGCCGACCACGGCAATCGGCTGCACCAGCTGATCGGGTTTGCGCTCGTCGCCGCTGCGGCCGCGCTTCTGGCGGTCTTCGCCGCCGGTCTCCGGCCACGGGCCGCCGTCGTCAGCGGCGCCCTCTCCGCCGCACTGCTGCTCGTCGCGAATGCGCTGTGGGCGGCGAGCGCGTTCACGGTCGAGCTCGAGTCCGGCTACCGGCTCTCCCCCGCCACGCACCTGCTGTTGGAGGACGCCGGCTTCGCATGCTTCGTGAGCGCCGCCGCTGCTGCGATTCCCCTCGTCGTCGCGGTCTCATTGGAGCGCGCGACGCCGCGCTGGCTTGCCGGCTTCGGAGTGGCCGCGGCGTTGGCACTCGCCGCGTCGTATTTCTACTTCCCGTACTTCGTCTTTCTCGTCTGGGTGGCGTGCGTCAGCGGCCTGACAGTGCTCGAAGCGCCGGCTCGATTAGCCGATTACGCTCTGCGCCGTGGCCGACGACCCGACGCGGACCGATCCGGACAAGTACAAGGTCATCTTCGAGAACGACCGCGTCCGAGTGCTCGAGTACCGCGACGAGCCCGGCCAGGCGACGAGCCCGCACCGGCATCCGGACAGCGTGATGTACACGCTCTCCTCTTTCGACCGGAAGCTCGTCGATGAAAACGGACAGAGTCGTGAAGTGACGCTCGAGCCCGGCCAGGTTCGCTGGCTCGATGCGCAGGTCCATAGCGGCGAGAACGTCGGCTCTACTCCGACGCACGTGCTGTTCGTGGAGCTGAAGGATTCCGCCGCCGGATAGGCTTCGTTCTCACCGCTCGAAGGCTCATTCGATGCTCTGGGGTCATCGCCGCCGCGTGGCCGACGTTCGGCCATTGCGACGCGTGCGCTTGGGTGCCGCGGGTGAATGGGCGTCGGTGCGACGGCGGCACCACTGGCGCGCGAGGATGGCGCCGCTCATCTTCCGGCCGCGCCCGCTCGCAGAGCCGGTCTCGATCGCCCAGGCCGAGTTCTTCCGGCGGCCGGCCTTCTCCGCCCGCGTCGGTGCGCTCGGGCTCGTCGCGCTGAGCGTGTTCGCAATCCTGTTTCTCAGGCTGTGGTCACTGCAGGTGATCCAGGGCCGTCAGTTCGCGCATGCCGCACAGTCGCAGACGTTCCGGGCCGTCCACTTCCCGACGGCGCGCGGTGTGATCGTCGATCGCGGAGGACGGTTGCTTGCCGGCACAACAGGCGTCGTCGCGATCACTGCCGACCCACTGACACTGGGCACGATCGATTCGCACAATCGCTGGACGCCTTCGCCGACGGGATCTGCGCGCCTAAAGCATCTCGGGCGGGTCGCGCACCGGCCGCTGTGGATGCTGATCGGGAACATTCGCCGCAGCGTCCGACGCTCGCCGTTCGCACCCGCGATCGTGATCGCCCGCCCGACCCACGCGCTTGCCGGCTACCTCGATGAGCGAGCAATCGAGTTCCGCGGCTTCCGGGTCAGCGTGCTGCCCCGGCGTTGGTATCCGCGAGGGGCCTTCGGGAGCGAGTTCGTCGGCCTGCTCGGTGAGGTCGATCAGCAGCAGCTTCGGCAACGACGCTACGCGGGCTCGAAGCCAGGGCAGGTCGTCGGACAGTCGGGCGTCGAGGCGACATACGACCGGACGCTCGACCGCGGCCTCGCCGGCGCGCGTGTCCCGGTCGACGCGCAGGGGAAGATCGTCGGTGCGCTGCGCCCGATCCCGCTGCGAACGCGCGAGCACGGGCTGCAGCTCACAATCGACACCCGGCTCCAACTCGCGGCCGAACGTGCGATTCGCGACGGAATCGCATATGCGCATCGCGCTGGTCACAGCGATGCGAACGCCGGCGCGGCCGTGGTCATGAATCCGGCGAACGGCGAGATCTACGCGCTTGCGAGCTACCCGGGCTTCGATGAAAGCCGAGCGGCGCTCGACCCTCACTACTTCGCGGCGCTCTTCCGCAATCGCTCGACGCCGATGCTCGATCGTGCGACACAGGGGCTGTATCCGACCGGGTCGACGTTCAAGCCGATCGTCGCCGAGGCCGCCCTCGCAACACGCCTGATCACGCCCTGGTCGATCATCCCGTGCACCGGGTCCCTCACGGTCGGAAACATCGTGTTCCACAACGTCGAGCCGGCGATCAACGCGGAGCTGAACCTCGACCAGGCGCTGTCGATCTCGTGCGACACGTGGTTCTACCGGCTGGGGACGATGTTCTACGCTCGCCAGGCGGCGACCGGCGCGCTCGACATGCAGCGCTGGGCACACCTGCTCGGTCTCGGACATCCAACGGGTCTCGACCTGCCCGGGGAGTACGGCGGCGTCGTGCCGACGCCGGCGTGGTTGAAGCGGACGTTCGACCAGCCGGCACAGCAAATCTGGTACGAGGGTTACTCCGTCAACCTGGCGATCGGCCAGGGCTATCTGGCCGTGACGCCGCTGCAACTCGCGGTCGCCTATTCGGCGCTCGCGAACGGCGGCACAGTCGTCCGGCCGCACGTCGCCCGCGCCGTTCTGTCAGCGCATGGAAGGCCAACGGCGCGGCTGCGGTTCAGGCCACGGCGTCGCCTCCAGCTCACGGACGTCAACACAATTCGAGAGGGGCTTCACGACGCCGCGCACAGCGGCACGTCGGCGGCGGTGTTCGGCTCGTTCCCGATTCCGGTCGCCGGCAAGACCGGAACGGCCGAGACGCCCTTCGGCAGCGATCACTCGTGGTACGCATCGTGGGCGCCGGCCTACCACCCCCGCGTCGTGGTCGTGGTGCTGATCGAGCACGGCGGCTTCGGCGTCGAGGCTGCGGCACCCGCCGCGCGTGAGATCTACTCCGCGTTCTTCCACGTCCGCTGATCGCGGTAAGCCCGTGACAGAGCTACGCATCGGCCTCGGCTGCATGCGGCTTTCGACGGACGAGGATCGCGACGAAGAGCGCGCAGTCGAGACGATTGCCGCAGCCGTTGCCGCGGGCGTGACCGTGTTCGACACCGCGCGCGCGTATGCGCGCGACGAGACGGGGCTGGGACACAACGAGCGCCTGCTCGCGCGAGCTCTCCGCGGATACGGCGATGCGCGCATCGTCACCAAGGGAGGGATGGCGCGGACCGGTGGCGGCTGGATCCCGGACGGGCGGGCGAAGACGATCCGCGCCGACTGCGAGGCGAGCCTCGCCGCCCTCGACGGCGTCCCGATCGACCTCTATCTCATCCACGCACCTGACCCGAGGACGCCGTGGCGGACGTCGCTGCGCGCGCTCGCGCGCCTCGCCGATGAGCGTCTCGTGAAACGCGTCGGCGTGTCGAACGTCAACCGGATACAGCTCGACGAGGCGCTCGACCTCGCTCCGACCGCCGCCGTCCAGGTCGCGCTCAGCCCGTTCGACGACCGCGCCGTGCGCGGAGGCGTGCTCGAGCGGTGCGAGGAGGCAGGCGTCGAGGTGATCGCGCACTCGCCGCTCGGCGGCCCTCGCCGGGCGCCCACCTTGACGCGACAGGAGGTCTTGACACGGATCGCGTCCGCACGAGACGCGACGCCGGCCCAGGTTGCGCTCGCGTGGCTGCTCGCACTGTCGCCGTTGGTCGTCGCGATCCCTGGCGCTCGCCGGCCGGAGACTGCCCGTTCGGCGGCCGGCGCTGCGCAGCTGGAACTGAGCGCCGAGGATCGCGCCGCACTCGACCGCGCGTTCGGCGCGAGCCGCGCCGCGCCTGCACGCCGCCCCCGTCGCGAGGGTGAGGTGGTCGTTGTGATGGGCATCCCGGGGGCCGGCAAGACGTGGGCGGCGCAGGAGTACGTCGCACAGGGCTACGTTCGCCTCAACCGCGACGAGCGCGGCGGGTCTCTGCGAGAGCTCGCCGACGCGCTCGACGAGGCGCTTGCTGGGGATCGCAGCCGAGTCGTACTCGACAACACGTACCTCACGCGCGCCGCGCGCAGCTACGTGCTCGACGTGGCCCAGCGGCGCGGCTTCCGGGCGCGCTGCGTCTGGATCGACGTGCCCCTCGCACAGGCGCAGATCAACCTTGTCGAGCGGCTGCTGGACCGCTTCGGGTCGCTCCCGTCACCCGAACAGCTACGGAAGCTGGCACGTAGCGAGCCCGGCGTGCACACGCCGACGACGCAGATGCGCACGCTGCGCGAGCTCGAGCCGCCGGCGCCTGACGAGGGCTTCGCCACGGTCGAGCACGTTGCGTTCGTGCGAGCACCTGCGAGCGGCCGCTCGGGGGTCTTCGTCGCGGCGTCAGCGCTGCAGACGCCCGACTGGCGCGACGTCGTGGCCGACAACGACGCCGCCGCGCCGCATCTGCTCTTCGACTGGCGGCCCGACGCGTCCGCGGACGCCCTCGCCGACGACGCCGCTCACCTGTCGGCTGCCGTCTCCGGCCCAGTCGAGTCCGCGTTGTGTCCGCACGGCGGCGGCGCGCCGACCTGCTGGTGCCGCCCGCCGCTTCCGGGCCTGCCGCTCGCATTCGCGCGCAAGCACGGCGTTGATCCTGCCCGGTCGATTCTGATCGGCACGAGCACCGCGCACCGGACTCTCGCAGCTGCGCTCGGCGCGCGTTACGTCACACCGTAGCCACGAAGGACAGACCGGAGGCCGCGACCGCGCCCGGAACGTCGGCGCCTACCTGCGCGACTGTGCGTGCAATCCGGCGCCTGCTCCCCGCGAGTGTCCCCGAAGCAGCGCCCACTCGATGTCGAGGGTCCTTTCCTGCAGTTCCTCGGCGTGGAGTTTCAGGCACTCGAAGGAGCAGAGTTGCCACTCCACCGGCTCGGCCTGCGGTGGCGGCGCCGAACGGTCGGCCTTGACGACGAGGCGTGAGTCGCGTTGGAAGGGGCGACCGCAATACGAGCAAGTATCAGCCATAGGCGACGCTCGTTCTACCCAACGACTTTCACCTTCACACCTTGGTTCATGAAGGGTTCATGAAGAGGTGCAGAGTTCACCGGCCGAACCCCCTTGCTAACGAAACAACGACGGGCGCGCCGAGTGGGACGCGGGATCATAGCCGCGTCGCAGAGTGTCGAAGCCGACGCCCGGACTCGAACCGAGCCGATCGCGCGCATATGCCACCGCCTCCGGAAGGCCCATGGCACGGCCTTCGGCCCAGGCGGCAGCGAAGGCCTCGTCACCGAGCCGGTCGCGCACCTCGGCGAGCGTGCGCTCGTGCAGATCGCGCTCGGCGGGATCGAGATCCGCCTCGATGACCTCGAACACCGCGTCGGCTCCGCCGATCCCGTCCCGGTCGCCGAGCTCGTGGGCGAGCGCAAGACTCTCCTGCAGCGGGGCGGCCTCCGAGAAGAGAGCCGACGCCCCGGACTCGAACCTCAGCCGCGTGCACAACCTGTGTGGGCAGGACACCTAGTCGGCGACCAGTTCGCGATGCATCGCCTGATACGCACCCGTTCGCCCGACGAGATCGGCGTGCGTCCCGCTCTCTGCGATCTGCCCCTGCTCCAGGACATAGATCCGATCGGCCCGTCTGATGGTCGACAAGCGGTGGGCGATCACGAAGACTGTCCGCCCCGCGACGAGCCGTTCGAGACCCTTCAGGACGTATCGCTCAGACAGCGCATCGAGACCCGACGTCGGCTCGTCCAGGATCACGATCGGGGCATTGCGGACGAGCGCGCGAGCAATCGCGATCCGCTGACGCTGGCCGCCTGAGAGCGTCGTTCCGCGCTCGGCAACAACAGTTTGGTAGCCCTCGGGGAGCTCGCGAACAAATTCGTCAACGTATGCGGCTTCGGCGGCAGCGCGGACGTCCTCCTCGGTGGGCCGAGCGGCACCGTAGGCGATGTTGTCGTAGATCGTCCCGTAGAAGAGGATCGAGTCCTGAAGGACGAGCGCAATCTGTTGGCGGAGGCTTGCCAGGGTGAGTGTACGAACGTCGGCGCCGTCGATCAGCACACTTCCCGCCCATGGATCGTGCAAGCGAGGGATGAGGCTCACGAGGGTCGACTTTCCTGCGCCGGTATGACCGGCTAGCGCAACTGTCTCCCCGGGTGCTGCGTGCAGGGACACTCGGTGCAATACACGTTGCCCCTGGATGTAACCGAATTCGATCGAGCGCAGCTCAACGTCCCCACGCAGCCGCCCAGCCGGTACGGCGTCAGGTCGCTCGTGCACACTTACATCCGTAACCAGGATCTCGTGCAGCCGGTCGGCGCTCGCCTGACCGCGGGAGATCACCGTGGCGAGCTTCGACAGCTGTCGCATCGGCCTGTAGAGCTGCGAGAGGTACGCGAGAAAAACGAGCAGCAGGCCAAGCGACATCTCGCCGGCTAGAACCCGTTTGGTCCCGAACCAGAGGACGATCGCCGTCCCGACGGCGGTGATCACGTCGATGAAGGGGCTCAGCTTCGCCTGCATGTTGATGACGTCCAAGCCGGCAGCCATCCGCTCGATGCTGCGGTCGCGGAAGCGACCGAGATGATGGGACTCGTGCGAGTAGGCCTGGACGAGTCTCATCGCGGACAGCGTCTCGGAAGCGACGTTCGCGACCTCGCCTTCCTTCCGACGTGCCAACTTCGAGGCACGCTTGATCCTGCGTGTGAAGACAAACACGGCTCCGAAGAGGAGCGGCGCGACCGACAGAGACAGCAGCGCGAACATCGGCTGCACGAGGAACATCACGGTGACGATCCCTCCGAGCAAAACGAGGTTCGGGATCAGGACGGAGAGAACGGCGACAAGCATGTCCTGCACGTAATCGACGTCGGCAGTCACGCGCGTGGTCAGGTCACCGACGCGCTGGCGGTCGTGGAACGCAAGCGACTGCCTCTGAAGATGTGCGAACACCTGGCTACGCAGGTCAGCCGTCGTCCGCTCACCGACTCCGTCGAGGACGACGGTCCCGAGATAGTCAGCTACCGCGCTGACGACGACGATGGCAAGCAGCGCGAGCACGCACACGGTGAGTAGTCGATTGGGGTCTGACCCGGCAATCTCGCTCAAGACCGAGCCCGGACCTGAGTCGAGAGGCTTCCCGCGAATCACATTGTCGACAATCACCTTGAGCGGCCACGGGGCGGCGATCCCGAGGACGGCAACCAAGAGGACCAAGAGGGATCCTATGACGAGCGCCACCCTGTAGGGAACGAATCCCTGGCGGAAGCGCCAGAACGTCGTGAGCATCGCCCGCTAGAGCTTCAAGATTCGGCGCTTGGCTCGCGCGCCGGCGAGCAACAGGACGCCTACGACCAACACGCATGCACTCGCGACGAACGCAACCCACCGGGCGAGCCGAGCCGGCTCGCGAAGGAGGGCCAACGGCGCGGGGCTCGCAGTCACTGCCCGCCTGGTCGGCGCTGCCGAAGCAGAACGCCATGGCTGGGCCGGGCGAGTATTCACTTCAGTCGTGGGTTGATGGCGCTGTACGCTTGCAGTCACGTCCCTCGGTCGAACAGCAACCGCAGACGCCGCGTGGAGCCTGTGGACCACCCGCTTCACTACAGATCGGGGCCGAGAGACCAACTGCCCCGTTGCCTGAGTGCGCCGCCCGACTCCCGCGGTCGCGCCCCCGGCCTGGGTCGGCGGTGATGACTGTTGGACGGCCGGACCCTGCTGCTGAACGGCCGGAGCCTGCTGCTGAACGGCCGGGGCCTGCTGCTGAGCCGTCGGCGCCGGCTGCTGGCCGGTCGCTTGAGGCAGCACCTCGGAGAGCACCTGAGAGACAAGCTGAGAGACCTCCTGAGAGATCGTCTGGGCGGTGTCTGCGGACCCGACCTGTGGATCCCCGAATGGGAAGTCGGGGTCGTCCGGGTCGTCGCCGGGATCGGGATCGCCGAGGACAGCATCGGACACCAAGGTGCTCGATTGGCAACAATCGCTTGCCAATGCCGCTCCAACCGACAGTCCACCGATCGCTGGCAGCCCAAGGAGTACCGCGACGGTGACGACTCCGACTGAGTGGACCGACGGCAACATGGTGCCCACCTCTGGACCGGAAGCGCGAATCCCTTGTGCTACTTGAAACAGTACCTCCGTTTTCCGGAATGTGACAACCGCCTCTTTGGAGGCAGACAGCCAGGGTGAACGACGTGCTCCCCCGCGACTCGAAAATCCCGGCCCTCGAAGCGGTCGCCGAGCGCGGGCTCGAAGCGGCGGTCCGTGCGGCAGGAGTGGAGGGAGCGCCCACCGAGATCGAGCTGCTGAAGTACCACCCCCGGACGCGCTGCACGTTCAGACTCGTGGTCGGAGGCCGCGAGGTTGCGTGCAAGGCTTACGCCCACGACCCCGAGCCTCTCGTAACCCTGCTCGGCAGGCTCGAGGGCGAGGGACTTGCGAGCGGGAACCCGCCGACGGTCGCTCCGCTGGTCGCGTTCGACCCAACGCTCCGCCTGATCGTCACGGCCTGGCTTAGCGGCCCTACTGGTAAGGAGCTGATCTCCGCCGGCGCCGGCAGCCGGGCCGGGGAGCTGGCCGCAGCCTGGTTGCGCGCCGCCGACCGAGTCGAAGTGGACGTTGGGGAGCAGTACGGACCGTCGGCGTTGCTCGCCGACACGGCCCGACGCGTGGAGGTCCTGACGGGGGCGGACGAGACGCTCGGCGGTCTCGCCGCGGCCGAGCTCGCGGCCCTCGCGACCGACCGGCCGGCCGAGCGGACTCGCGGCGTCAGGCACCCGAGCTTCAAGCCGAGCTCCATTCTCGATCTGGGCGAAGGGCCGGGCCTGATCGATTGGGACGGCTTCAGCCAAGGCGCGCCCGAGCTCGAGGCAGGAATGTTCCTGGCGTCTCTTACGCGGATGGCGGGCGGGCGTCGCCCTCGGGGCGCCGAGCTCGCCGAAGCAGAGCGCGCGTTCCGAGCGGGCGTCCGGGATCTCCTCGACCTCAGCGCCGTTTCGTGGTACGAGGCGGCTGCACTCGTCAAGCTCGCCGCGCGCCTCGCGCGTAGGCAACCGGATCGCTGGTGGGAGCGTGCCCATCGACTGCTTCGTCGGGCCGAGTCGATCCTCGCGCAACGCGTTTGAGCCGGGCTCCACGAAGCGACGTCGCACTCGATCCTGACGCGATCCTCGCGCTCCTGAGCGAGCCGATGGGGCGATGGGCGGGAGCAGCGCCGGACCTCTGCCGCCCGGAGCTGATGAAGCAGAACGATCGGCGCCTCGTCGTCCGCTATGACCTCGGTCCGAATCATCCGGCGCTCGTCGGCAAGTGGTTCTCCACCGACCGAGGGATGACTGTCGAGGACGCGCTCCGCGTCCTGCGAGCGCATGGCTTCGCAGGGCCGAAGCTCGCAGTCCCTGCCCCGGTGGCGTATTTCCCCGAGTTGCGCGCGCTCTTCGTCGAGGCCGTCGACGGCGCGCTGCTGCGCGAGATCCTGCGCATCGATCAGCGTGCCGCCGCGCTCGCGGGCGGCTGGCTGGCGGCGTTCCACCGGTCGCCGTTGCACAGCCCGCGCAGCTGCGGTCACGAGAAACAGATCCGCGCAGTTCACCGCTGGACGCGGCCGGGCGGCGCCCTGGCGGCGTCGGCGGAGCGCCTCGCGACGGCACTCGACGCCCTCGGGGACCCTGAGCTTCCGGTCCATTACGACTACTACCACTCGCAGGTGTTGATGCCGCCGGACGGACCGACGGTTGTGGTCGACCTCGACGAGGCCGGACGTGGCGACCCCGCCTTCGACGTTGCGCACTTCGAGGCGCATCTCGAGCTGCTGGCATTGCAGTGGTCAGGTGATCCGGAAGCGTTTGCTGCCGCTTGCGCCGCGTTTCGGGCAGGCTACGGCTCCGACATTCCCGAACCCGCCCCGGCCCTGTATGCGTTTGCGTGGTTCAAGCTGGCGCACCAGCTGCTCGCCCGGAACGCTCCAGGTAGCGAGTCGAGCTATGCGTTGGCCGCCGTCGAGCGGAGCCTTTCGGCGGCCTGAGCGATTTCACGCGCCGCGGAGCGCCACGTGCGGGTCTCCGCATACGCCCGCCCGTTGCGGCTGAGGGTCGAACGGAGCTGTGAATCGGCTGCGAGCTTCCGCAGGAGTCGTGTGAGCTCCTCCGGGTTGCCTGGGGCATAGGCGAGTGCGGCCCCGGCGTCTGCGAGCCCAGCAAGGTCGCCGGCGGCTGCGACAACAGCCGGCCGTCCGGCTGCGAGGTACTCGAGGGCCTTCAGGGGCGAGAAGTAGTGGAGGGTCGGATCGGGCGGGAGCCCCGCGACGCACACGTCCATCGCGGCCAAATAGTCGGGCACCTGCTCGTGCGCGACAGCGCCTGTGACGCGGAGCTCCACGCCGCGCGAGGCGGCCGCCCTCTCCAATCGTTCGCGCTCCGGCCCGTCGCCGACTAGCAGGACGGCCGCATGGACCTGCCCAGCGGCCTCGAGCAGCGTGTCGAGGTCGTGCCAGCGCTTGAGACTGCCGGCGAACCCCGCCACGAACCGTCCTTCGAGGCCAAGCGACCTCCTCAGCGCTTCAGCTTGTGGCCTTGGAGTGAACAGCTCAGGATCGACCCCGTTCGGGACGACGAGGACGCGTTCCTGTCCCGCAGCCCGAACGAGCTCGGCCATCGCCGCCGACGGGACGACGACGAAGTCTGCGCCGGTCCAGCACGTTCGTTCCGCACGGCGAGCGACTGCCCTGAGCCGAAGGCCGCGGAAGCGCCGTTCCTCGTCCGCGAGCGGCGCGTTGACCTCGAGGGCGTGCGGAATTCCGGCACGACGCGACACGCCGAGACCCTCGGTTCGGAAGAGCGCGTACCGCTCGTAGACGACATCAGGCCGGAACGAGTCGATCGCGCGCTGCAGCCCGTGCGCAAGTTTGCGTCGCGCGCGCAGCTCACGGAGATCCCGGCGCAGGATCCGTTCAGGAACGAAGCGGAGCCCGCCCGGCACCGGGAGCGGGTAGACCGGGCGCGTGTCGGACACGTCGGCGAATGCGCGCGCGGCAACCGCCGTGGTATGGCCTTCCGCCTCGAGAGCACGCAGAAGCTCGGCCACGTGGATCGACGCGCCCTTCGTTCCGCCGATTGGAATGCCGCGGTCGAGGCAGGCGTAGAGCAGCCGCATCAGGTCGCGTGCGGACCAAGTCGAAAGTGCCGCCGCAGCGACTCGACGGAGCTCTCCAAGTCGTACGCACGCGCCTGGGCGCGGCCACCTTCCACCAACCGCTGCCGCAGCGCGACATCGGAGAGAACGCGCTCGATCGCGCCGGCGAGCGCTGCTGGATCGTCCGGTGGCACCAGGAGGCCCGACACGCCGTCGTGAACGACCTCCGGGATGCCGCTGACGGGCGTGGTGACGACAGGAACGCCGACCGAAAGCGCCTCGACGATCGAGACCGGCAGGCCATCCTGGTCGCCTTTGGAAGTGCGACGGCAAGGGAGAACGAACACCGCTGCCTGGTCATACGCGTGCCGGACCGTCTGATCGTCCCGCCCACCGGCGAAGTCGATCCGTTCCACCAGACCGAGTCGCTGGGCTTGCTGTTCGAGCTTCGCACGGCGCGGCCCATCGCCGATCACCTCGCAGCGAATGTCCAGGCCGAGGTTGGTGAGAAGCGCGCATGCCTCGAGGAGCGTGTCGAGTCCCTTCTTCGCGACGAGCCGGCTGACGGCGAGCGCGACGGGCACGCCGTTCGGCTCCCGCCCCCGTGGCGCGAAATGCGCGGGGTCGATTCCATTCCGGACGACTACGACCTTGGAACGATCCGCCGAGGCGAGACTCTGGACGACGTGATCATGCGTGTAGTCGCTCACCGTCACGACGAAGTGCGCTTCCGCCGCCTTTGCACGTAGGAGCTCCGGTCGGACGAGCTGGAAGATGTCCTTTGCGTGCGCGGTGAATGAGAAAGGCAGGCCCGTGAGGCGCGCGAGCAGCAGCGCGACCGTGGCGGGGCCGTGCGCGAAGTGCGCGTGGAGATGGTCCAGGTCGCGAGGTAAGAGACCGCGCAGGTAGCAGGCCTCGCCGAAGCGCTTCATGTGGTCGAAGTTCCGCTCGTGCAGCGTCCACCGGAGGCTCCAGAGGAACGCTGACCACGTCGTTTGCGGCCGTGCGATCAACTCGCGAAACGCAGCGGCGACGAGCGCCACGAGACGCGCCGGCCCGCGCGGGAGATAGCACGTCCGCCCCATGAGATCGAGCGCGCCCCGGTGGAGGGGGTGCCCGGCGTAAGGCCGCGTGAGCGAGAAGACGCTCACGCGATCGCCTTGACGCTCCAGTTCTTGCAGCTCGTGCAGGACGAAGGTCTCCGAGAACTTTGGAAAGCGCTTGACGACGTAGCCGACGTTCACTCCACCAACTCCAGAAGAGCATCGACCGCGCGGCTCGTGCCGTCCAGAGCCGGGAGGGCGTCCTCCGGATACGAGTCCCGTCGGAGCTCGGCCTCCAGCGATTCCGCCACGGCCGAGGCGGTACATTCGGCGAGCGCGAGCGTCGCCGCGAGGCCTCGGTTGGCAAGGATGCGGGCGCGGATCGGCTGTTCCCGGCTCGGCCCGGGCCGCGGCACGATGACAGCGGGTCGGCGGTACGAGAGGATGTCGCAGACGGTGTTGTAGCCGCCCATCCCGATCACCGCGCTCATTCGCGCAAGCTTCCTGGGAAGGTCGTTGGCGAAGCGGACAACGCGACCGTCGACGCGCTTGCCGATAGCGCGCAAGCGCTCGACGTCCGCATCCGGCATGAGCGGTCCCGTAAGGCAGGTGCAGCGAACGGAACCGCCGAGGCGTGCGCGGAGCGGCTCGAGCGCCTCGAGCGCTGCCGCGAGTACGGCGTAGCCGTCCGCGCCGCCTCCACTCGTCGCAAGGATCCGCACGTCGCCCGCCGGGCGAGGTCGCGCTGCGACCCCGGGCTCACCGAGCAGGCCGACATACCGTGGCAGGCTCGCGTCTAGCCCGTAGGCGGAGGCGAAGTCGAACCACTCGGGCTGGCCGTAGACGAGCACGGTGTCGTACAGGCCGTCCAGCGCCTGCCGGCTCCCGTCGGTGTCCCAGGCGTCACGAACGGCCGCAGGCTCGTCCAGCACGTCGCGGAAGCCGATCGCTGTCCATGCGTCCTTCCGTACCGCCAGCTCTTGGAGCGCCGGGACGAGCTCACCCTCAACGCCCTGTGGAAGGAAGTCGGCGACGAAGAGATGCGGCCGGTATGCACGAACCGCCTCGAGGATGATCGTCCGCCGCAACTTGAGCAGGTTTTCCATCTCGATGTCGAGCGTGCGAGGCCGCCATCGTCCTGCGTCCATCTTCCGAACCGACGGCAGCTTCAAATAGTCGATGCTCGAAGGCAGAGCGAACTCGTGCAGACCGGCGGCACCGGTGAGGATCAGGACGTCGGCGTTCGGCCGCCGGCGCAGCAAACCTTGCGCAAGCTTCAGGTTGCGGCGGACATGGCCGAGACCAAAGCCATTGTGCGAGTAGAACGCGATCCTGAGGCTCAAGGCCCCCGCCTCCGGGTGTAGACCAGTCAGTCACAGAGTACGGCGGGGGCGCGGGATTCCAAAGGCGGCTCGAGCAGGTAAGGACGCGAGCGCCGGTGTCCGATGGGCCTTGAATGTGCCCCTGATGCAGGCAGCCACGGTGGAGCGCCTGTCATCTGTGCCGCTCTTCTCACGATGCTCGAAGCGGGATCTCGCGGCCGTTGCAAAGCTGGCTAACGAAGTCGATCCCCCGGCGGGTCACACGCTGATCCGAGAAGACGAGCCGGTCGCGTACTCGTTCTTCGTGCTCGTCGAGGGCGAGGCCTCGGTACGCCGGCAGAACCGGCTCGTCGCAACACTCGAGTCTGGAGACTTCTTCGGAGAGCTCGCGCCTATCCTCGAGCGGCCGAGGACGGCAATGGTCACGCTGACTGCGCCCTCGCGGCTGCTGTCGATCGGCGCCCATAACTTTCATCCGCTGCTGATGCAGTCGCCCGAGATTCAGTTCAAGCTGCTCGAGACGCTGGCCGAACGACTTGCGCCGATCACGCCTAACGTACTGTTGTCGCCGGCGCCGACGATGTAGTCGGCGTGATTCATGAGGGAACTCGACCGCGACTAGAGCTCTAAGGGCGTCCACGACGCGATGACGTAGCGATGACGTAGCGAGAGAAGCCGACGCCCGGACTCGAACCGGGGACCCCTTCATTACGAGTGAAGTGCTCTACCAGCTGAGCTACGTCGGCGGAGCTCCTACTGTAGCGGGATGTCGAGCCGCTTCACGGCCGTTTTCGTCGTCGCACTGCTGCTCTCCGGATGCTCCGGCGACGGGCGGCCGACGACGTCCGGCATCACCAGCGTCCTGGTGATGAAGCACGGACGGATCGTGCGAGAGAGCTACTACGGCGGCGTCAAGGCAGGCGACCGTCTCCCCGTCTTCTCCATCACCAAGAGCGTGACGTCGGCGCTCGTCGGAATCGCAATCGCGGACGGTTCACTCACCGGCCTGAGCGAACGCCTGCCATGGCGCCGGCAGATCACCCTCCGGCAGCTGCTCTCGATGACGGCGGGCTACGCCCCGACCTTCGACTTCGAGCCGTCCGACCCGCAGACGCTCGCCGCTCGCGCGCGCGTGAACAGAACCGGCAC